>JAYUPO010000403.1:0-8193 GCA_043760085.1 Burkholderiales bacterium | reverse complement strand
GCGCGCCGCGTTCGCGTGCCTTGTCGGCCACCGCCAGCAATTCGCTCTTGCGCCCGCTGGAGCTGATGATCAGCACCACCGCGCCGGGGTGCAGCACGGCGGCGGCGAGTGCCTGCACGCGTGGCTCGGTGCAGGCCGAGGTGGGCAGGCCCAGGCGCAGGAACTTGAACAGCGCGTCTTGTGCCACCACGGCGCTTTGGCCGCTGGCGTGGAGTTCCACGCGCTGCGCGGCCACCAGCATGTCGGTGGCGCGGGCGATCAGTTCGCGGTTCAACTGGTCGCGCAAGTGCAGGATGGCCGAGGCGGTGTTGCTCAGCACCTTCACGCCCATCTCCAGCATGTTGTCTTCGCCCGTCACCGGGGTGTGGGTGACGGGCACCGTGCCGGTCAGGCCCGAGGCCAGGCGCAGCTTGAAGTCAGACAGGCCCTCACAACCTAACGATCGACAAAACCGGATCACGGTCGGCTGGCTCACCGACGCGGCGCGGGCGATGTTGGCGATGGGGTCGCTCAAGGCGCTGCGCGGGTGCGACAGCACATGCTCGGCCACGCGCTTTTCGGCGGGCGACAGCGCATGGATGCTGCGCCGGATCTGACTCAGCAGCGCCGGCCCTTGCTGGGTTTCGGCGCTGCGCACCTGGCGCGCCAGAATCGCCGCCGCGCCCATGAAGGTGGCCTGCGGCTCGGTGATCACGAAGGTGGCAATGCCGCGGCAGTAGTCGCTGAAGCGGCCCTTGTCTTCGAAGCGCCGGCGAAACGGTGAGCGGTCGAAGTATTCGCCCAGGCGCGGCACGATGCCCCCGCCGATGTAGATGCCGCCAAAGGCACCCTGTGTGACGGCCAGGTTCGACGCCGCCGTGCCCAGGATGGCGCAAAACGCATCGACCGTTGCCGTGCACAGCGCATCGCCGCCGGCCAGCGCGCGGCGCGTGATTTCCGGTGCAGCCAGCGGTTTGATGTCGCGCCCCGTCCGGTGCGCCAGGGCGCGGTGGATGAGGCCCAGGCCGGCGCCCGACAACAGCCGTTCGAACGAAACATGCGGGTGCTGCTTCCAGGCAAATTGCAGGATCGCCAGTTCGCGTTCGTCATGCGGCGCGAAGCTGGCGTGGCCGCCTTCGGTGCCCAGCGCAACCCAGCCGTCATCGGCCGGTATCAAACCTGAAACGCCCAGGCCGCTGCCCGAGCCCAGCAGCCCGACCACGCTGCGCGCGCGGACGCCACCGCCGCCCACCTGGCGGCGCTGGTGCACGGCCAGGCGCGGCACGGCCATGGCCAGGGCGGTGAAGTCGTTCACCACCACCAGCGTTTCCAGGCCGAGCTGATCGCGCAGGTGCTCGATGGAGAACTCCCAGTGGTAGTTGGTCATGCGCACGGCGTCGCCCTGCACCGGGTTGGCAATGGCCACCGCTGCGTGCTGCATGGGCTGCGGCGGCAGCGTGGCCAGGTAGGCGCGCACCGCGGCATGGAAGTCTTCGTATTCCGCGCTGGTCAGTTGCGCCGCATGTTCAAACACGCCCGGCGCCGTCTCCAACACGAAGCGTGAGTAGGTGCCGCCGATGTCGGCCAGCAGGCGCGGTGTCTCGAATTTCATTGCGCCAATGCGTCCAGCGCCTGTGACGCCCCCACCAGCGCCGGCGTGGGCGCGGTGATCAACCAGACCGGCAGCTCGCGCAGGTAGCCCGCAAAGCGGCCCTTGTCTTCGAAGCGGCGGCGGAACAACTCAGCATTGAACGCATCGCCCAGGCGCGGCACGATGCCGCCGCCCACATACACGCCGCCGCGCGCGCCCAGGGTGAGTGCCAGGTTGCCCGCCACATTGCCCAGGAAGCTGGTGAACAGGGCCACGGCGCGGCTGCAATGGGGGTCAGTGCCGGCCAGCGCAGCGGCGCTCACATCAGCCGGCGCCAGCGGGCGCGGCGCGGCGCCGGCCAGGGTGCAGGCGGCGTCGTACAAGTTGACCAGGCCTGCACCGGACAAGGCCCGCTCGGCCGAGGCGTGGCCGAAGCGCCGGCGCAGCAGCGCCAGCACCGCGGCTTCTTCATCATCCGCAGCGGCCAGGGTGACATGGCCGCCTTCGCCACTGAGCGGCGTGATGAGCCCACGCTCGTTTTGAATCAGGCTTTGAATCACGCCCGACACACCCAGGCCCGTGCCCGGCCCCAGCAGCGCCAGCGGCGCGCCCGCCACGGCGCGGCCGCCGCCCAGGGCGCGCAGGTCAGCCGCTGCCAGCGCCGGCAGGCTCAGCGCCAGCGCCGTGAAGTCGTTGATGACCAGGCAGCGCTGCACGCCCAATTGGCGCTTCAGCTCGGCAATTGAAAACGACCAGTGGTGGTTGGTCATGCGCACCACGTCACCGGTGATGGCGGTGGCGATGCCGATGCCGGCGCTGTGCGGCGCGGCCAGGCCGCGTTCGCGCAGATAGCTCAGCGCACAGTCGGCGATGCTGGCGCTGTGCGCGCAGGCCACGACAGCCACGTGCTCGATCGGCGCGCCGGCGGCGACTTGCCAGGCCCAGCGCGCATTGGTGCCGCCGATGTCGCCCAGCAGCCTCGGGTAACCCCAACCCATGCCCGAAAACTCCCTTGGGGCGGGCTGATTTGACCCGCCAAAGCGTAGTTAAGTAACACGAGCACTCTAGCGCAAACCCAGGTCACCTTCGTACCAGGCGCCGTGCTGGGGCGCCTGAGTCGATGCCCAACGCTGTACTTTCGCTACGGCCTTAGAGCAACCGCCAAGGCCTGCCATCAGGGCTTGTGAATGAATCCGGCGCCCGAGTCCGGACACAAACAGTCCTTTGGACTGTTTGTGCCTGGCGAGGGCCAGGGCCTCCGTGCAAAGCACAGCCTTAGCTCGGGCTATGGCGCCCGGCGCCGGGACTTTCATCTCATCCCTTCATGCCGCTGCATCCATGTGCGCGCACCTGATGGCGCGATTCACCGCCTCAGGCGACAAGGCCATGCGTCAGCGGCGCAGCATCACCAATGCCCCTGGCAGGCGGTGCTGGCCTCAACCAAGCAGCTTCTTGGCAGCGCTCATCTCGCGGTGCTCGAAGGCCGGCGCGAAGTCATCTTGTTCGCTGAACGTTAAACCCACTTCCGCGCTGCTGGCCACCTGTCGCCATTGGCCCACGGCGCTATGGACCTGTGCCAACACGGCCAAGGCCTGATCAGGCTGAAGGTCAAAGTAAGCCGCATGCGCCATGAGCATGGCCAATGAGGTGATCGGCCCGGCGCTTTCGCTCAGCCAGGTCTTGGATTCGCGATCCTTGTCGGGAAACGGGTTCAGGTCGAAGCTCGGTGCCAGCCGCCATTGGCCCCAGCCCACATGCAAGAAGCCCAGGTTGTGCAGATGATCATCAACGTTTGAGATGAGCAGGTTGAAAACCAGGCGCCGCCACAGTTGCGCCAAGTCAGCACTTGGCGCGGCCCCTTGGGCACGAATGGCGTCGGCCAGCTCGGTGTAGCTGCGGTCTTCGTCGCGCCTGGCCAACAACATGGACGCGGCTGACAAGTAAGGAATGCGGCCATGTTCCGCGCTGCGGTCGAAGCGCGTGATCACCGCTACCGGCGCATCGCCCACGCGCACCAGGCGGGCCCTGGCGGCGTCGATGCCCGCGCGTGTTGCCAACAACATGGCCAGCACCTCGCCGCGCTCGATGGGCCGCTGGTCATGCAGGCTGGGGAACTTGCCCAGCGCCAGGCTGCCGTCTTCATCAAGCAATGTGCACTTGGGCCGCATGCCGCCCAATGAGGTGCCCTTGCCGCGCAAGTAGGCCAGGTCTTGCGCGGTGTCGGTTCCGGCCTCCACGGCGCGGCTGGCGTGTAGCAACTGCGCCAGGTCGACCAAGGGCGGCGTGCGCGGCCCGGCTTGGTTGAAGTGGCCCAGGTAGCTGCCGTCACTGCTGCGCAAGCGCAAGGCGCCGACGCGGCTGAAGTCGTCCACCGCGGCCAGGGTGTCAAACGCGGTGAGTGCCGCCAGCGCCGGGTTGGTGCTGCGCGCTTTGGCGTGGGCGCGGGCAATGACGCGCTGGCCCCACGCATCGGGTTCGGTGTCGGCCAAGGCGTGGTGAAACACCGATTCGTTTGGCGCCACCGCGCGGTGAACCTGGTGGCCGCTCACCAAGGGCAAGTCTGGCGAAACGGCAAAGCGCTGCGCGGCAGCCAGCCATGCTGGCTCGTAGGCGAAGGCCGAGTACTCGCGCGCGCCCTCCTTCACATACGCCAGTTCGCCCAGCTGCAGCGCACGCTCGCCCAGGCAAACCTGCACCTGCTGCTTGCGCGCTTGCTGCTTCACAGGCTGCCCGGCGTGGCGGTTGCCTTGCGCTGTCGTACACGCTGCGGTAGCTTTTCGTCCATCAAAGTCAGGCCGATCACGTCTGCGCTGCTGTCCAACAACTGAGCCAGGCGCTCAAGTTCGTTGAAGACCATCAGGGCACGCGCCAGAAAGTGCAGCGGAATGCGCGGATCCCCCTGCTCCATGCGCCTCACGGTGGCCAGCGATGCACCGATGCGCTCGGCCAACGAAGCCTGCGTGAAGCGGCGGCGGCGGCGTGCCAGCGACAGGTCGCTGCCCAGCTTGGCCAGCGCGCGCGATACCGGAAGGGGAACGGTTGGCGCTTGAGCTGGTACGCGATCGGGCGTGCGGTGGGTTGTGACCATGAAAGATTTATGTATCTGATCAGATATATTAATGCAGCATAAGAACTCTGTATAGACCATTTAAAAACTATTTGATGAACTCAGCAGCTCGATACCTGGCGCCGCACTCGCTGTGATGCATTGAACGGTGATGTCACTTGACGAGTGACGGTACACGGCCAAAGACATGGATGTAGTTGAAATACAGCCGCGGTGCCGAAGTGGGCGGGCTAGCCCAGATGAATTCAACTAAGACTCACGCTAGGCTGATCGTTTTCCAGTAATGAAAAGTAGTTTCACTACAAATCACCACCATTCGTGTGCTCTCTCGTCACCAAACCATGAATCGAGGCCGTCGAAACCTGACCCGCAGCCTGGCCAGTGCCGCTTTGGGCAGCCTGATGCCGGGCCTGCCAAGCCATGCGCGCGATGGGACGCGAGCCCCTGGTGGTGTGGTTCACTGTCGAAGGCGCCAAGGCCATGCGCGCGCAGGCGCTGGCCTTCACCGCGGCCCCGTTCGCCATCGAGGCCGTCGCCCTCATCTACAACAAGGCCCTGGTGGCCGCGCCGCCCAAGACTTTTGAAGACGTGTTTGCGCTCGACGCGCAGTTGCAAAAGCAGGGCAAGCGCGCTCTGATCTGGGACTACACCAACAACTACTTCACTTGGCCGCTGCTGGCCGCACACGGCGGTTATGCCTTCAAGCAGCGGCCCGACGGCAGCTTTGACGCGCGCGACTGCGGCCTGGACAACGCCGGCGCATTGGTGGGGATACAGTTACTTGAAAAGTTATCCGCCAAGGCCTGACGCCCGTGGGCAGCGGCTACCCTGAAATGGAAGCCGCGGTGGCGCAGGGCCGCGTGGCGATGATGATCAACGGCCCTTGGTCCTGGGTGAACCTGAAGCGCGTGGGCATCGACTTCGGCGTGGCCAACATTCCGTTGGTGGCGGGCAAGCCGGCCGTGCCCTACGTGGGCATCAAGGGCTTGATGATCAACCGCGCCACGCGCCAGCGCGAGTTGGCGGTGGAGTTCATTGAAAACCACCTGCTCACGCTGCAAGGCCTGCGCGCCATCGACCAGGCCGAGCCCATCGGTGCGGCGGCCAGCAAGAGCTACTTTGCGCAGCAGGCCAGCGATGCACGCATTGCCGGCATCATGGCCTCGGCGCAACACGGCGTGCCCACGCCCAGCATTCCCGAGATGGGCCGCTTCTGGGCCGCGATGAAGACCGCGCTCACGAACCTGAGCGAAGGCCGGCAAACGGCGCAACAGGCGCTAGAAGCGGCCGCGCGGCGCATCGTTCAGCCATGACGCTGGTGCTGCCGCGGCAAGGCCTGTGGCGTGGCGGTGCGGCCCGCGGCGCGGCGGGCGCCGTGGCCGTGCTGGCCGCCCTGGCGGTGGTGATGCGCGTGCATGCGTTGGGGCAGACTTTGTTGGCCGCCACGTTGCTGCTCATCACCGCGCTGGCGCTGTGGACGTACACCTCACCGCGCACCCAGGCCCTGCGCTACCTCTTCCCCGGCGTGGCCGCGGCGCTGGTGTTTGTGGTGTTTCCCATGCTCTACACCGTGGGCATCGGTTTCACCAATTACAGCTCCACCAATTTGCTGGAAGAAGACCGCGCGCGGGCTTACCTGCTGTAAGAGAACATTCCCGCGCCCGGTTCTGCGCGCGCCTTCAGCCTGCATGCCGAAGGCGAGCGGTTTCGCGTGCAACTGGAAGCGGCGCCCGGCTTGCCAGCGTTGACCAGTGCCGCGTTGACGTTGAACGCCGCTGCGCCCGCCAGGCAAGAAGCGCTGCTGCACGAAGGCGCCACGCCCGCGAACCAGGCCCTGCCCTTGCGCGCCGTGGTAGACCATTTGGAGGCCTTGCGTGCGCTCACCTTGCGCGACGGCGCGGGCCACGCCCTGAACCTGATCAGCCTGCGCGAATTTGCCCAGGCCCGGCCGCTCTACGTGGCCGGCGAGGGCGGCGCATTAACGCATCAAATCACTCGCGTCACCTTCAGGCCCGACGCCACTGAGGGCTTCTTCACCAGCGCCGACGGCCAGCGCCTCACGCCTGGCTACCGCGTGGCCGTGGGTGCGCGCCACTACGTGCAAATGTTCAGCGAAAGCAAGTTCCGCGAACCCTTTGTGAGGGTGTTCCTGTGGACGGTGGTGTTTGCCGCGCTCAGCGTTTTCTTCGCCGCCGCGCTGGGCCTGCTGCTGGCCGTGCTGCTGAACTGGGAGCCGCTGCAAGGCAAGGGCGCCTACCGGCTGGTGCTGTTCCTGCCCTACGCCGTGCCGGGCTTCATTTCCATTCTCATCTTCAAGGGTTTGTTCAACCAGAACCTGGGCGAAATCAACCTCATCCTGCATGGCCTGTTCGGCATTCGCCCGGCCTGGTTCTCAGACCCGCTGCTGGCCAAGCTGATGCTGTTGATCGTGAACGTGTGGCTCGGCTTCCCGTACATGATGGTGCTGTGCGCCGGGCTCATCAAATCCATTCCGGCGGATTTGTATGGAGCCTCGGCGGTGGCCGGCGCAGGGCCGCTCACCAACTTCCGGCGCATCACCTTGCCGCTGATCTTGAAGCCGCTCACGCCCTTGCTGATCAGCGCCTTCGCCTTCAACTTCAACAACTTCGTGCTCATCAGCCTGCTCACCAACGGCCGGCCCGATCAGCTTGACGCCACGCTGCCCGCGGGCACCACCGACATTCTGGTGAGCTACACCTGGCGCATCGCATTCCAGGATTCGGGCCAGCAGTTCGGCCTGGCCGCGGCCATCTCCACGGTGATCTTCCTCATCGTGGCCGCCATCACCCTGGTGCAAATGCGTTTCACGCGCATCGCCACCGACGACGCGGCGCGCTGACATGGCCATTGTTCAACCCAAGTCGCAACGCTGGCGCCTGCTGGCCGCGCATGCGTTCTTGCTGGCGCTGTGCGCCGCGGTGGTGTTCCCCTTCATCGTGGTGTTATCGGTGTCACTGCGGCCGGGCAACTTTGCCAGCGGCTCGCTCATCCCTGCGGCCATCAGCCTGGCGCATTGGCGCTATGTGCTGGGCCTGCCCTATGCGGGGCCTGACGGCCAGATGCTGCGGCCCGACTTGCCCGTGCTGCGCTGGCTGTGGAATTCAGTGAAGGTGGCGGCCTTGTCGGGCGTGGTCACGCTGTTGCTTTCAACCACTGCGTCCTACGCACTCGCGCGTTTGAAGTTCCGCGGCCGGCGCCAGATGCTCACCGGCTTGATGCTGATGCAGATGTTCCCGGCCGTGCTGGCGCTGGTGGCGCTGTACGCGATCTTTGACCGCCTGGGCACGGCCTTGCCCGCCATCGGCCTGAACACGCATGGGTCACTGGTGCTGGCGTACTCGGGCGGCATCGCCATGCATGTCTGGACGCTCAAGGGCTATTACGACACCTTGCCCAGCGAAATTGAAGAAGCCGCGCGCGTCGATGGCGCCACGCCCTCCCGACTTCCGCGGCAATGAAGTGATCTGGTGTGGGGTGGTCATAAGAATCAAGACCTTAGCCGCGATGGGCACTACGTTTTTCGGTCACCGAGTGG
>JAYUPO010000402.1:0-3186 GCA_043760085.1 Burkholderiales bacterium | reverse complement strand
ACCGACGCCGTGCGCAACGCGGCTTGATTTGAAGAATTCATGCGACAACTGGCTTGACAGCTACCGCGCCACATCACATTGGAGTCCGTTTATCGGATGGAGCAAGACGGAATGGAGCATTGGTACGGGAAGTGGGAGCGCAAGTGGCATGACGATGGTGGCAAGGACATCAACAATCCAAAGATTCCAGTGATCTACGTAATGGAGCACGGGCGGCTGCTTTACGGCACACCGCCCACCTTTGGCGGCCGACGACGAAACAGCCGAATCACTTTTGAAGACTCTTGAAAGGGCTGGCGAAACTGCGTTTTTATACAGTACACGCGACTGGC
This sequence comes from Burkholderiales bacterium, assembly GCA_043760085.1. GTDB lineage: Bacteria > Pseudomonadota > Gammaproteobacteria > Burkholderiales > Burkholderiaceae_C > Rubrivivax. Next base: position 2,854 of record JAYUPO010000402.1, on the reverse strand, counting down.
GGCGCCGTCAAGAGGTCTGGTGGCGCGAATGCTCTACCTTTCGGAGCTGTGACGAAGATGGGGCTACAAGTGGTACGGCGCTCGCGACTCCGTCCCCTCACCCAGGAAGAGTCTAGACCGCCACCAAACCCACAAATTCGCCCTAACCAGGTCAGGCCGCGCCGCGGCGCGCGTCAACACTCCAGGCACCCGCGCCCCAAGCCGCCAAGGTGAGCAGGCCGCCCACCACGGCGATGTTCTTGAAGAACATCAACTGCTGCACCATCTGTTGGGCTGCGGGCATTGACCAGTAGGCGTGAAAGACCAGCGTCGCAACGAGTGTGAACGCGGCCAGCGCGAGCGCCGCCACGCGGGTGCCGAAGCCGGCGATCAGCGCGATGCCGCCGCCGATTTCGAGCACGATGGCGAGCACCGCCGCCACCGTTGGCAGTGGCAACCCGGCCGAGCTGATGTAGCCCACCGTGCCGGCAAAGCCGCCCAGCTTGGTGATGCCCGCGGGCACGAAAAGCAGCGCCAGCAACAGGCGGCCAACCAGGGAAAGCGTGTTTTGCGACGTGCTGAGGGATGTAGACATCGGTGTGATGAAGAGTGGCAGGAATTGAAGAGCGGCGGATTCTGGCAGCGTGGCGGCATGGGCCAAGCGCCCGGTTCTGGCCACAGTGTTCCGAATTTCTGAACAGTGCAGACACTCGCCTTGCCTGGTTCAACGCGCAGATGAGAGCGCGTGCCTGGCCACGATGTGTAAACTGCCACACAAGGAGTGCAACATGGCCACAAATCTCGATCTTGATCCCGCCCTGCTTGACCGGGCCGTCGCGGTCAGCGGCGAGCCAACGAAGAAGGCGGCGGTCACTCTTGCCCTGAAAGAGTTCATCGCCAGGCGCGAGCAAGGGCGTGTCGCGGAGTTGTTCGGCAAGCTGGAGTGGGATGCCACCTATGACTACAAGGCGGAGCGCTCGAGGTCGTGACGCTTCTTGTTGACACCAGCGTTTGGTCTTTGGCGTTGCGCCGAGACGCACCGACTGAATCCAAGGAAGTCATTGCCCTGCGGCAGGCCCTGGACGGCGCCGACGCTGTCGTCACGACAGGGCTGATTCTCCAGGAGCTTTTGCAGGGCTTCAGTGGCCCGAAGGCAAGGGACGCCATCATTGAGCGCTTTGGCGCGTTGCCATTGATTCAACCCGACCGACAAGATCACATTGCCGCCGCAGAAGTTCGCAACGCCTGCCGAAGAGGCGGTGTGCAAATCGGCACTATCGACGCGTTGCTTGTCCATCTGTGCGGTCGATACGGGCTCACACTGCTGTCGGCAGACAAGGACTTTGCAAATGCCGCGCCACATGTCCCCTTCAAGCTATGGGGCAATCGGTGACATTGCCGCAGCACGCGGCCGCGAGTCGGCGCGTTGGGGTCGTTGTCGCCGGCCTTCAAATCAATTCTTGCAGCACCACTTCTGCCCCCAGCAGGTACACAGCGCGTGCGCCGCTGCGTTCCCGCACCGCCAACCCCATGGCCGCCGCAGCCGCCAGCACGGCAGCCGGCTCCGCCACCGCCAGCGTGAAGCCGGCCACGCCCTCGTGCGGCCCCGGGCCGGCAGCCATGTCAACAAACCCCGCGTTCAACAGGACACGCCAGTGCGCTTCAACCTGCTGCGGCGCGGGCAGGCCGAACACGCTGGCCCAGCGCCGCGCCAGCGCTTCGGGCTGGGGTGAATGCAGGGTGATGCCGCGCACGCGCTGCTGCCCGGCACGGCCCGCTGCCACGCGCCAATCGGGCCCGCCCCAGCGCCACGACGCAGCGGGCCGCGGTTCGTCGACCGAGACGATGGCGCCGCCCACATCCTTGGGGTGCAGGTGCACGGCGCTGATGTCATCCAGCTCCTTGTTCCACACCGTGCGCAGGCCCAGTTGCGTGAAACGTTGGCGCTCGCGCGCGAGATCGCTGGTTTGCAGGATCAGCATGTAGCCGCCGTCGCCGTGGCGCGCCAGGTGGCGGCCGCAGGCGGTGTCGGTTTGCACGGGGGCGATGACTTCGATGAACTGGTCGCCGAAACAGAACACCGCGTTGTCGATGCCGAACTCGGCCACGTTCGGGTCGCGGAACGGCGGCGCCAGTTGGAACAAACTGGCCAGCAGCGCGCGGCCGGCGGCCAGGTCGTGCGCGGCAAAGACGATTTGGCGGATGCGCATGGTGGGAGTCGCCTGCCCGCGCCAACGCATTACAGCGGCTTGATCATCACCTTGCGCCATTTGATCTGCCCGCCCTGCGCGCCTTGCACGCCGGGCCCATATTGCAGGGCAAACGGGCCGCTGGCGTGCCGGCCGTTGTACAGGGTCACCGTGACCTGGCCGTTGAGCTTGACCGTCATGTCGGGGCCGCGCGCTTCGATCTCGTAGGTGTTCCAGCGCCCGCCGGCTTTGTTGGTGATGGGCACGGGCACGGGGGCGAAATCGACGATGCCGCCGGTGCCGAATTTCGGGTCGGGGCGGATGTCCCAAATGTTCACTTCATACGACGTGTCGGCGCCGATCTTGGCCGGGTCTTGCGCGCGCATGAAGATGCCGCTGTTGGTGTTCGTTTCGGCCCAGAACTCGGCCACGAGCATGAAGTCGCCATAGGCTTGCTTGGTGACCAGGAAGCCGCCCTTGCCCTTGTCGGCCACGATCATGCCGCCCTCGGCGCGCCAGTTGGCGTCGCCCACCACGTTGAAGTTGGCCAGGCCCTTGTCGCCATCGATCAGGGATTGCCAGCCCGGCCCTGACGTACCGGGCATGCCGGCGCAGGCGGCGAGGATCATGGCCACGCCCAGGGCGGCGAGTGTTGTGCGTTTCATCATGTGCTTCTCCAGGTTAGC
>JAYUPO010000401.1:0-3187 GCA_043760085.1 Burkholderiales bacterium | reverse complement strand
TCTCAACCCTGACCACCCTCAAAACAAGGAGACCGACGCCGTGCGCAACGCGGCTTGATTTGAAGAATTCATGCGACAACTGGCTTGACAGCTACCGTATCGCAGCTCGCTGAGGATCATCTCTTCGATGAAGGCGTCCTTCAGCAGGGGCATCGCAGCGAGCTGCCTGGAGAACTTCTCGTACATCGGCTGGAAGAGCTTCACGGTGATCTTGGTTGTCTGAACTTTGGCTGCCATTAGTCGCTCCCGTTGGTGGAATGGAGCAAAGTATCAGGGTTCACGGAAATTTCCGTAAGCTGGCACGAGTACGGAAATTTGGGAACGTTGCTCTAGCGGGAAGCAGCTGGAAGAGACACCTCCACCGTCACGCTATCGTTCGCCCCGGAGGTCGACCGTGACTTTGGTTTGCGCCGGGCCGGGCTCTGGCCATCGGAGGTGCGGAGGCACCTCCGATGGCATCTCCTTCACGAAACTGACGATCGACCGAGCGAGCGTTCGCTCCACAGCCAATGCCCTCGGCTCGCTCCACAGCCAAAGCCTGCAACTAAAAGCACGCCAAGCTATTCTCCAAAGCCCAAATTCCTCAATAGCCCCAGGAGCGCGCGATGAACACCCTGGCCCGGCCCAATTACCAGCTCAAGGATGGCCTGTGGGCCAGCAGCGGCAGTGTCTTTCTCACCGGCACGCAAAGCCTGGTGCGCTTGATGTTGATGCAGCGCGCGCTCGATGAAGCCCGCGGCTGGAACACGCGCGGCTTCATCAGTGGCTACCGCGGCTCGCCCCTGGGGCAGGTGGACCAAGCGGTGTGGAAGGCCGGTGCGCGGTTCATCGAACAGGGCATTCGCTTCCTGCCCGCCATCAACGAGGAACTCGCTGCCACCGCGGTGCTGGGCACGCAGCGCGTGCAAGGCGATGCGCAGCGCACGGCCGACGGTGTGTTCGCCCTGTGGTACGGCAAGGGCCCTGGCGTTGACCGTGCGGGCGATGCGCTGAAGCACGGCAACGCCTTCGGCAGCAGCCCGCATGGCGGCGTGCTGGTGGTGGCGGGCGACGACCATGGTTGCGTGTCCAGCTCCATGCCGCACCAAAGCGACCAGGCTTTCCAAGCCTGGGGCCTGCCGGTGCTGGCACCGGCTAACGTATCAGAAGTGCTGGAGTTCGGCTTGTATGGCTGGGCGCTGTCGCGCTACAGCGGCGCCTGGGTCGGCCTGGCAGCCCTTTCAGAAGTGGTGGAAAGCGCCACCACGGTGGATCTGGATGCGATCCAGGCTCGCACCGCGCAATGGGCCGACGCCGAGGAAGTGGCGCGGCGCAGCGGCCACGTGCCGCCGCCAGACGGCCTGCATATTCGCTGGCCCGACCTGCCTTCGCTGCGCATCGAATCGCGCGCGGCTGACAAGCTGGCCGCGGTGCGCGCGTTTGCCGGCGTGAATTCGATCGACCGTCTGGTGATCAAAGCGCCGCAGGCCACGGTGGGCATCGTCACCTGCGGCAAGGCGCATCTGGATTTCATGGAAGTGTTGCGCCGCCTGGAAGTCACGCCGGCCATGTTGAACGAGGTCGGCGTGCGGGTCTACAAGCCGGGCTTGACCTTTCCTGTCGAGCCGACGCGGCTGCGTGCCTTCGCGCAGGGCTTGAGAGAGATCCTGGTGATCGAGGAGAAAGGCCCGGTGGTCGAGGCCCAGTTGCGCGAGCTGTTCTACAACGCCGCCGCGCACGAACGCCCGGCCATCGTGGGCAAGCAAAGCCGTGATGGCGCGCCGCTGGTCAGCGCCTTGGGCGAATTGCGGCCGTCGCGCCTGATCGAGTTGGTGGCGCACTGGCTGGGTGCGCACTTCCCGGGCAACGCCGTGCTCGGCAACCACTTCCAGCATGTGCGCGACTTCACCGCGCCGGCCACGCTGAGCAACGCTGCGGATGATGTCAAACGTTTGCCCTACTTCTGCGCCGGCTGCCCGCACAACACCAGCACCGTGGTGCCCGCAGGCAGCAGCGCGCGCGCCGGCATTGGCTGCCACTTCATGGCCAACTGGATGGAGCGCGGCACCGCGGGCCTGATTCAAATGGGCGGCGAGGGCGTCGACTGGGTCTCGCATGCCATGTTCACCCGCACACCGCATGTGTTCCAGAACCTGGGCGACGGCACCTACTATCACAGCGGCTATCTCGCCATCCGCCAGGCCGTGGCGGCCGAAGCGACGCTGACCTACAAGATCCTGTTCAACGACGCCGTGGCCATGACCGGCGGCCAGCCGGTGGACGGCGTGATCAGCGTGGACGCCATCGCGCGCCAGGTGGAAAGCGAAGGCGTGGCCAAGGTGGTGGTGCTGAGCGACGACATCGACAAGTACGACGCCATTCGCGGCCGCTTTCCCGAACACACCACGTTCCACGACCGCAGTGAGCTCGATGCGGTGCAGCGCGAGTTGCGCGAAACGGCAGGAGTCACTGTGCTCATCTACGAGCAGACCTGCGCGGCCGAACTGCGTCGGCGGCGCAAGAAGGGCGAGATTGAGCCGCCGCCCAAGCTGTTGTTCATCAACGAAGCGGTGTGTGAAGGCTGTGGCGACTGCACGGTGCAGTCGAATTGCGTGGCGGTGCTGCCGCATGAAACGCCGCTGGGGCGCAAGCGCAAGATCGACCAGAGTGCGTGCAACAAGGACTATTCCTGCGCCAAAGGCTTTTGCCCCAGCTTCGTGGGCCTGGTGGGTGCCGTGCCGCGCAAGCGCGTGGGCGCGCTGGCCGGCGGCGCTTCAGCCTTCATGGCGCAGGTGGCGCAACTGCCCATGCCGGCGCTGCACGCCTGGAGCGGGCCGTATGACTTGCTCGTCACCGGCGTGGGCGGCACCGGCGTGGTGACGGTGGGCGCCGTGGTGGCCATGGCCGCGCACCTGGAAGGCAAGGCTGCCAGCGTGCTCGACTTCATGGGCTTTGCGCAAAAGGGCGGCGCCGTGCTGTCATTCGTGCGCCTGGCCTTGCAGCCCGAGGCCTTGAACCAAGTGCGCATCGACGTGCAGCAGGCCGACGCGCTGCTGGCCTGCGACATCGTGGTCGGTGCCACGCCCGAGGCGCTGCAGGCGGTGCGCCACGGCCGCACGCGCGTGCTGGTGAACACGCATGAAGTGCCCGTGGCTGAAAGCCTGAAGAACCCCGACGCTGACCTGCAAGTGCCGCGCCTGCTGGACAA
>JAYUPO010000400.1:0-8197 GCA_043760085.1 Burkholderiales bacterium | reverse complement strand
CCAGGGTGCGGTCATAAAAGCCGCCGCCATAGCCCAGGCGCAGGCCGCCGGGCCCGTAGCCCACGCAAGGCACCAGCAGCAGCGTGGGCGTGAAGGCTTCGGTGTCCTTGGGTTTGGGGATGCCGTAGGCGTCGTCCTCCATCGGGCAGCCCGGGAACCAGACATGAAAGCGCAGGCGCTTGGTTTCGCGGTGGATCACCGGCAGCCCGATGCGCCGGTGTGAGTCGGCCTCGCTCCAGCGGTACAGCGCGGGCAGGGCATCGAACTCACCCTTGATCGGCCAATAGGCGCCGATGGCCGCGTCCGGGCGCCCGACCAGCCATACGCGCAGCACTTCCTGCAAGTGCATGGCCAGGCGGTGGCGGTCGTGCAGTGACAGGCGCTCGGCCTGCAACTGGCGGCGCAGCGCCGCCTTGTCGCGCAGCGGCTCGGTGTTGAGCTTGAAGGGCAGGGTCATGGGTGGTGATTGTCGGGCGTGGCCCGCCAGTTCGCGCAGCACGCCGCCGGGGGCGATGACAAAATGACCGGCCATGCGCTGCCCTCCATGAAGACCGATCACTTTGCACTGAACCCAATGCTGCGCCGCCTGGCCGCTGCCACCCTGTGCGCCGCACTCGGCCTGGGCACCTTGGCGCCGCTGCACGCCGCACCGCCGGCCGCGGCCAGCAGTGCCGACGCCACCATCCTCGACGCCCGCGAGGCCTTGCGCAAGAAAGAGAAATCCAGCCTGGCCGTGGCCCGCCTGGCCAGCGCCGGCCACCCGCTGGCGCAATGGGTTGAATACTGGGAGCTGAGCAACCGCCTGGCCACCACCCCGATCGAAGAGGTCGAGGCCTTTTACCAGCGCTGGCCTGGCAGCTATGTCGAAGACCGGCTGCGCAACGACTGGTTGCTTGAACTCGGCCGGCGGCGCGACTGGCCGGCGCTGCTGCGCGAGCACCCGCGCTTTCGCATGAACGATGACCGCGAGGTGACCTGCTACGTGCTGCTGGCCCGCCACCTGGCGGGGCAAGACGTGCGCGACGCCGCACGCGCCCAATGGCTGGCCCAGCGCGAGCTTGACGACGGTTGCCACCAGTTGGCCAGCACGCTCATGACCGCCGGCGTCTTCCAGGCCGCCGATGCCTGGGCCAAGGCGCGGCAGAGCGTGGAAGTGGCGCGCCCGCGCAGCGCCCGCGCCGCCGCCGAATTGATCGACCCCGGCCTGGCCCAAGGCGTGGCCGATGCGCTGGACAAGCCCGCCCGTTGGCTGGCCGGCCCGGGCCCCGCCCTGCGTGGGCACGGCACCGAACTGGCCACCCTGGCGCTGATGCGCCTGGCCGCCAGCGACCTCGACGCCGCCGCGCTGCAACTGCAACAAGGCCTACCGCAGCGCCTGCCGCGCCCGCTGGCCGCCGTGGCCTGGGCGGCCTTGGGCAAGCAGGCCGCCTTGAAGCTGCACCCGGGTGCCGTGGCGCACTACCAGCAGGCGCTGGCGCTGCGCGCGCAACTCTCGCCCACGCAACGCGCGGCCACACCGTGGAGCGATGAAACCCTGGCCTGGCTGGTGCGGGCAGCGCTGCGCGCCGATACCGGCACGCCCGACCGCTGGGCCCTGGTTGAAGCCGCCATCGCGGCCATGAGCGAATCTGAACAGGCCGATGCGGCCTGGGTCTACTGGCGTGCCCGCGCGGCGCTGGGCCGGGCCGCGCAGGGGGAGGAAGGAGACGCTGCGCGCAGCGCCGCGCGCGCCCCGCTCGAAGCCTTGAGCCAGCAGCTCAACTTCTACGGCAAGCTGGCCGGCGAAGACCTGGGCCGAGCCATCAAGCTGCCGGCCGCGCCGCTGGCGCTCAACGCTGCCGAGCGCGACGCCGCCCTGGCGCACCCGGGGCTGAGCCGCGCGCTGCAACTCATCAACCTGGGCCTGCGCAACGAAGGCGTGCGCGAATGGAACTTCGCCTTGCGCGGCATGGCCGAGCGCGAGCTGCTGGCCGCGGCGCAACGCGCCTGCGACGCCCAGGTGTGGGACCGCTGCATCAACACCAGCGAGCGCACCCGGGTGGAAGTGGACATGGCGCAGCGCTACCCCACGCCCTACCGGCGCGATGTGCTGGCCAAGGCGCGCGAGATCGGCTTGGACCCGGCCTACGTGTACGGCCTGATCCGGCAAGAGTCGCGCTTCATCACCGACATCCGCTCCAGTGCGGGCGCGTCCGGCCTGATGCAGCTGATGCCGGCCACCGCGCGCTGGACGGCCAAGCGCATCGGCCTGCCCTACAGCGCTGACATGATTGCCGAGCCCGACACCAACCTGCGCCTGGGCACGGCCTACCTGAAGCTGGTGCTCGACGACTTTGACGGCAGCCAGGCGCTGGCCGCCGCGGCCTACAACGCCGGCCCCAGCCGTTCGCGGCGCTGGCGCGAAGGGCCCTTGTTGGAGCCCGCCATCTGGGCCGAGAACATCCCGTTTAACGAAACACGTGACTATGTGAAGAAGGTGCTGAGCAACGCCGTGTACTACAGCCATGTGCTGGGCTCGCGCGTGCCGGCGCTGCGCCCGCGCCTGGGCGCGCCCATTGGCCCGCGCGAACCCGGCGCCGCGCCGCCCAACCCCGACCTGCCTTGACAAGAAGCTGAGAACCATGACCCTGACGCTTTACATCGGCAACAAGAACTATTCATCGTGGTCGATGCGCACGGGCGTGCTGATGCGCGAACTGGGCCTGCCGTTCGAAGAAAAGCTGCTGCGCTTTGACAGCTTCAAGGCCGGCTCGGCCTTTGCCCGCGCCGTGGCCCAGCTCGGCGCCGCCGGCAAGGTGCCGGTGCTGATTGACGACAGGGACGACGGCCTTGTGCCTCCCACCGTCGTGTGGGACACCCTGGCCATCACCGAAACCCTGCACGAAAAGTTTCCCGCGGCCGGCGTCTGGCCGGCCGATGCGCCAGCCCGCGCGCGGGCGCGCAGCCTGTGCGCCGAAATGCACTCGGGCTTCAGCGCGTTGCGCGGTGCCTGCCCCATGAACATCGAAGCCAGCCTGCCCAAGACCGGCGCGCGCATCTGGGCCGAGCAAGCCGCCGTGCGCCAGGATGTGCAGCGCATCGAGCAACTCTTTGCCGATGCACTGGCCGCCAGCGGCGGGCCCATGCTGTTCGGCGCCTTCAGCGCGGCCGACGCCTTCTTTGCGCCGGTGTGCATGCGCTTGCGCAGCTATGCGTTGCCGGTGAGCGAGGGCACGCGGGCGTATGTGGATCGCTTGGTGGCCCGCCCGGGGGTGGCGCACTGGATAAACGCCGCGTTGGCCGAGCAAGACTTCGTCGAAGAAGACGAGCCCTACCGCAAGAGCCGCTCCGAGCCAGAGCACTGATCATGGCCGCTTGGCCAGGGTTGCCGCCGCCGGCCCAGGCCTACAAGGTGGGCGGCGCGGTGCGCGACGAATTGCTCGGCCTGCCGGCGAGTGACAGTGACTGGGTGGTGGTGGGCGGCTCACCGCAGCTCATGCTGGACGCTGGTTTTCGCCCCGTGGGGCGCGACTTCCCGGTCTTCCTGCACCCGCACAGCGGCGAGGAATTTGCCCTGGCGCGCACCGAACGCAAATCAGCCCCCGGCTACCACGGCTTCGCTTTTCACGCCGCGCCCAGCGTGACGCTGGAGCAAGACCTGGCGCGCCGCGACCTGACCATCAACGCCATGGCGCGCGGCGCTGACGGCGAGCTGATCGACCCGCATGGCGGCCAAGCAGACTTGCAGGCGCGTGTGTTGCGCCACGTGTCGCCGGCCTTTGCCGAAGACCCGGTGCGCATCTTGCGGCTGGCCCGCTTTGCGGCGCGCTTTGTCGACTTCAGCGTCGCCGACACAACGTTTGAGATGATGCGCCGCATGGTCGCTGCCGGCGAAGTTGATGCGCTGGTGAGCGAGCGCGTCTGGCAGGAGCTGGCGCGCGGCCTGATGGAGCGCCAACCCAGCCGCATGATCGAAGTGCTGGCCGGCTGCGGCGCGCTGATCAAGTTGCTGCCCGAGCTGGACAACAGCCCGGCGCTGCGGGCCACGCTGGACGCCGGCGCCGCGCAGCAGGCCGAACTGCCGGTGCGCTATGCCTGCCTGAGCCATTGGGCCACGCGCAACGTGGCGCCGCCGCCGCTGGGCGAACGCCTGCGCGTGGGCAACGACTGCCAGGAAGTGGCCGCCGTGCTGGCGCGCGAACATGCCGCCGTGCAGGCCAGCGCCGGCCTGGGCGCGCAGGGCCTGCTTGAATTGCTGGAGCGTTGTGACGCGCTGCGCCGGCCGCAGCGTTTTGCGCAGTTGCTGCATGCCAGCGAACTGGTGGCCGGCGCCGGCCAGGCCGCATCGCCCGCGCTGCGCCAACGCCTGGCGCGTGCGCTTCAAGTGGTGGCTGGCACCGACGCTGCTGCCGCCGCCAGCGCCGCACTGGCCCGCGGCGAACGCGGCCCGGCGGTGGGCCAGGCCGTCGCACAGGCGCGCTGCCAGGCGCTGCAAGCTGCCATGCCCACAGCGCCGCCAGCACCGCCAGCACCGCCAGCACAGTCGCCATGAAGCTGATCGCCGGCCTGCGCAAACACGGCTTTCGCAAGTGGTATGAACGCGAGCTGCTGCAAAGCCACGGCCACATGGTGCTGGCCTTCTTGTGCATGATCGGTGTGATGGCCGCGCTGGAAGCGGCGTTTCACTTCCGCGGGCTGGTTGATCAACTCATCGACGCCGTGGCGGTGCTGATCTGCGGCGCCGTGGGCATCTGGGCGCTGCGCCGCTACCTGTACCTGCTGAGCCACGCCGAGGCGGTGGCCCACCAGGCCGACTGCCCGGGTTGCGGCACCTATGCGCGTTTCACGCTGGTGCAAGACAGGGGTGACGACACCGCCGGCGTGCGCTGCCGGCAATGCGCGCATGAATGGACGATTGAAGCGTAGCGAGTCGTAGTTATAGGCGGTGCGTGCGGTCGCCCTGCGCAAACCCCAGCGTATCGAAGAACGCGCCCTTGACCAGACCGATCACCTTGAACAGCTCGCCCATTTCGTGCTCGTTCACCAGCCGCAGCGCCATCACGCGTTGCGCCAGCGGCGCGGCTGCCATCAGGGCCGGCAGGCCGCAGTTGATGAGGAAGCGGCCCTGCGAGGTGTAGCCCAGCACGCTCAAACCGCTGTCTTGAGCGGCCAGGGCAATGCCGCTGAAATCGACATGCGCGGTGATGTCTTTCAGGCCCAGGTCGAGCAACGGGTTCGTGTCGCTCCGATGCGCACGGTGGCACATCAGCGTGCCGCCCAGGCGTTGCGGGTGGTAGTACTCGGCCGCCGGGAAGCCGTAGTCGATGAAGAACGCCGCGCCTTGCGTGAGGCGCTCGCCCAGGCTGCGCATGAACGCTTCGGCCTGGGGGTGGATTTCGATCACCGTGCCGGCGACGAAGTCGGCCGCAACGGGTGGCGCCAGTTCAGTGGGCTGGTCGGCGAACGCCAGGCCCGCGCCGGCGCTCACCACACCGCGCTGCAGCCACTGCGCGCCGGTCCACACCAGCAATTGCACGGGCATCGCGTCGAGCACCTCGTTGCCCAGCACCACGCCTTGCAGCGACGCCGGCCACTCGCTGGCCCAGTGGGTGCGATCGGCGTGCCGCGCCAGCCGCGCTTGCTGGCGCTGGCGCAGGCTGGCTGAAAGCTCGACGATGGTGTAGCGCTGCGCGGGCGTGCCCAGTGCCACCAGCTCGTCCAGCAGTTGCTGCGCCAGCGCGCCCGAGCCGGCGCCGAACTCCCACACTTCGCTCGTGCCCGTGGCGGCCAGGGCCTGCGCCACTTGGCGCGCCAGGGCGCGGCCGAACAGCGGCGAGATTTCCGGCGCGGTAGCGAAGTCGCTGCCGCTTTGCGGCATTAGGCCGAACTTGCGCCCGGCGTTGGCGTAGTAGCCCAGGCCGGGGGCGTACAGCGCCAGGGCCATGAAACGGTCAAACGGCAACCAGCCGCCGGCGCGCGCAATGGCCTGGTGCACGAGTGCTTGCAGGCCGCTCGTTAAACTCGCGCCCTCGCCGGCGGCCGCATCGAAGGCAGTTTCATCGGGCGCGGTTTCGTCAGACATTCGGCATTGTAAAAACCATGGCGCCAGACGCTCCCTCTGCATTTCCCCCCGCATCACCCCGCCCGGTGGCCCTGGTCACCGGCGCGGCGCGGCGCATCGGCCGGGCCATTGCGCTCGAATTGGCCGCGCAGGGTTGGGATGTGGCCGTGCATTGCCACCGCTCGTTCAAGGACGCCGAAGACACCGCCGCGCAGGCGGTTGCGCTGGGCGCTCGCGCTGAAGTCTTTTGCGCAGACCTGGCAAATGCCAGCGCCTGCGAAGCCCTGGTGCCGGCCGTGCTGCTGCGCTGCGGGCAGCTCGACGCGGTGGTGAACAACGCCTCGCTGTTCGAATACGACGACGTGGCCGGCTTCAGCATCGGCACGATGGAACGCCACTGGCGTGCCAACACCGCGCCGGCCATCGTGCTGGCGCGCGCGCTGCACGAGCATGTGGTGCAGCGCGAGGCCACGGGCTGCGTGGTCAACCTGCTCGACCAGAAGCTGGCCAACCCGAACCCGGACTATTTTTCATACACGCTTTCAAAGGCCGCGCTCGACGCCGCCACCACCATGCTGGCCCAGGCGTTGGCGCCCGCGGTGCGGGTGTGCGGCGTGTCACCGGGCCTGGTGCTGGAAAGCGAGTTCATCAACAGCCCCCGTTTGCAGCAATTGCAGCAGGCCACGCCGCTGGGCCGCGGCGTGCAGGTCGCGCACCTTGCACAGGCCGTGCGCTTTCTCATCGAGAACCCTTCCATCACTGGCGTGAACCTGATGGTCGACAGCGGCTCGCACCTCGCTCCCGGCCGGCGCGACTTCGCCTTCATGAGCCCAGACCCTTTAAGCAAGGGGCAGGCATGAGAACGATCACCGTCGATGCGCTCAAGGTGCTGGCCAGCATCGGCATCCTTGCGCATGAGCTGACATCAAAGCAGCCGCTGTTGATCTCCATGACCGTGGAGATGTCCACTGCGCCGGCGTTGCCGCCAACCGATGAGGTCAGCCACGTGCTGGACTATCGGCGCCTGCGCGACATTGGCCTGCGTGAAGCGCAGTCTGCGCACATCAACATGCTGGAAACCCTGGCCGGCAGAATTGCCACGGCGCTGCTGGCCCTGCCTGGCGTGGACGGCAGCCGGGTTCGGGTCTCCAAGCCGAACGTCTTCCCGGATTGCGACGGGGTTGCCGTTGAGGTGACCGCACGCCGGCCGCAAGATCCACTGACCACCCAACGACCCGCGCCCAAATTGGGCGAACCCAGCGTGAATCGACCTTCATGAACCTTGCGCCCCACACCGACCCGCGCCGCGCCGCCTTCCAGGCCAACAAGCTGAGCAAGCGGTTGCACCGCCAGGCGGGCCAGGCGATTGCCGACTTCAACATGATCGAAGCCGGCGACAAGGTAATGGTCTGCGTGTCCGGTGGAAAAGACAGTTATGCGCTGCTCGACGTGTTGCTGAACTTGCAGCGACGCGCCCCGGTGCGCTTCGAGCTGGTGGCGGTGAACCTCGACCAGAAGCAGCCCGGCTTTCCTGAAATGGTGCTGCCCAACTACCTGCGCGAGCGCGGCGTGGCGTTTCACATCGAGCAGCAAGACACTTATTCGATCGTCAAGCGCCTGATTCCAGAGGGCCAGACCATGTGTTCGCTGTGTTCGCGCCTGCGCCGCGGCATCCTGTACCGCGTGGCTGGTGAGTTGGGCGCCACCAAGATTGCGCTGGGCCACCACCGTGATGACATCGTGGTCACGATGCTGATGAACATGTTCTTCGGCGGGCGGCTGAAGACCATGCCGCCCAAGCTGGTGAGCGACGACGGCCGCAACGTCGTCATCCGGCCACTGGCGTATGTGGCCGAAACCGACCTGGAAGCCTGGGCCACGCACCGTGCGTTCCCGATCATTCCGTGCACGCTGTGCGGCAGCCAGACCAACCTGCAGCGGGTGCAGATCAAGGCCATGCTGCGCGAATGGGAACGCCAGTACCCGGGGCGCAGTGACAACATGCTCAAGGCCATGAGCCAGGTCACGCCTTCGCACTTGCTGGATCGGAACCTGTACCCCTTTGCCACGCTCCAACCCAGCGGCGTGGCCGACGCCGCGGGCGACAAGGCCTTTGACGATGACGAGGGTTGTGCCACGCCGGTCACCCGTGCCGTT
>JAYUPO010000399.1:0-26032 GCA_043760085.1 Burkholderiales bacterium | reverse complement strand
CGCCGCTGACGCCGATGGTGGGCAAATCCACACTCGCCGCGCCCATCAGCAGGCTGGGCGTGGTTTTGTCGCAGCCGAACAGCAGCACCGTGCCATCGATCGGGTTGCCGCGCAGGCTTTCTTCCACGTCCATGCTGGCCAGGTTGCGGTACAGCATGGCGGTGGGCCGCAACAGGGTTTCGCCCAGGCTCATAACCGGGAATTCCAGCGGAAACCCGCCCGCTTCGTACACGCCGATCTTCACCTGCTCGGCCAGCGTGCGGAAGTGCGAATTGCAGGGCGTGAGCTCGCTGAAGGTGTTGCAGATGCCGATGACCGGGCGGCCATCGAACTGGTCATGCGGCACGCCCTTGCCCTTGACCCAGCTGCGATAAGCGAAGCCATCGCGGTCTTGGCGGCCAAACCATTGCTGGCTGCGCAGCGGCTTGCGTGCGGGCTTGCCGGGTGGTTCTTGGCTGCTGCTCATCGTGTGCTGGCTTTCCCGTACAGGGCGTGGCGTGGGCGAGAGATATTATGGTATGACGATTGAACATTCCCCCGGTGAAACTCCCAATGCCCAGCACCCACAAGCCCCAAGTTCTGGCCGCCGCGCCGCTCTCGCCGTTCTATAGCACCGCACTGAAGGCGAACTTCGAATTCCTTGATCGCTTGCACCTCATCGACCCTGCTGCCTTCGCGGCCCTGGCGCCCAGCGTGCAAGTGGTGGCCGGTGGCGGCGAAACCAAGGTCGGTGCCGAGCTCATCAACGCCCTGCCGGCATTGAAGTTGATTTCCATCATGGGCGTGGGCTACGACGGCGTTGACGTGGCCGCCGCCAAAGCGCGCGGCGTGACGGTGACGCACACGCCCAATGTGCTGAACGACGATGTCGCCGACACCGCCATCGGCCTGATGCTCGGCGCCGCGCGCCAATTGCCCGCATCCGACCGCTACGTGCGCAGCGGTGCCTGGCTCAATGGCGCCATGCCGCTGGCACGCAAGATGAGCGGCGCGCGCCTGGGCCTGGTGGGCATGGGCCGCATCGGCCAGGCGATTGCGCACCGCGCGCTGGCCTTCGGCATGAGCGTGGCCTACACGGCGCGCACGGCCAAGCCTGAACTGCCGTACCGCTTCGTGGCCAGTGTCAAAGAGCTGGCCGCGCAGAGTGACTTTCTCACCGTCATCACCCCCGGTGGCGCGGGCACGCGCAAGCTCATCAACGCCGAAGTGCTGGCCGCACTCGGGCCGCAGGGCTTCCTGATCAACGTGGCGCGCGGTTCGGTGGTGGATGAAGCGGCGTTGATCGAGGCCTTGCAAAAAGGCGTGATCGCCGGTGCGGGGCTCGATGTGTTTGAAGACGAGCCGCGCGTGCCGCAGGCGCTGATCGACCTGCCGCACGTGGTGCTGGCCCCGCACATTGGCAGCGCCACCGGGCAAACGCGCCAGGCCATGGCCGATTTGGCCGTGGCCAACATCGCCGCGCACTTTGCCGGCCAGCCCTTGCTCACGCCCGTGCCGGAATGCCAGGCTTGAGCGGGCCGGGGCGCATGGCATGAACGCGCCACTGGTGGTGGTAATGGGCGTGTGCGGCTGTGGCAAGAGTACCGTGGCCATCGCGCTGGCCCAGGCTCTGGGCATTGAGTTTTTGGAAGGTGACACGCTGCACCCGGCGGCCAATGTGGCGCGCATGGCTGCCGGCCAGCCGCTGCGCGATGAAGACCGCCAAGGCTGGTTGCTGGCCATCGCCCAGCGTTTGGCTGCGGCACGTGCACAAGCCTGCGGTTTGGTGGTGTCGTGCTCGGCGCTCAAACGCAGTTATCGCGATGTCTTGCGCAGCGGTGCGCCGGGCGTGCGCTTCGTTCATCTGCACGGTGACCGTGCCGTGCTCGAACAACGCCTGGCCGCGCGCAGCGGCCACTACATGCCGGCCACGCTGCTGCAAAGCCAGCTCGACGCGTTGCAAGTGCCCCAGGCCGATGAGCAAGCCAT
The DNA here is from genome assembly GCA_043760085.1 of Burkholderiales bacterium. Classification (GTDB taxonomy): domain Bacteria; phylum Pseudomonadota; class Gammaproteobacteria; order Burkholderiales; family Burkholderiaceae_C; genus Rubrivivax. The sequence continues at coordinate 24,064 of JAYUPO010000399.1, read as the reverse complement.
TGCACTGAACATCGACCAGGAGCCGGCCGCACTGGTGCGCCTGGCGTTGAGCCAACTTCAAGGAAGCAAACCATGAGTTTCACCAAAACCATTTTGTTTACCGACGCCGATGGCCGTGCCCGCTTTCGGCAGCAAGCCGTGCCCTTGAACGAAGGCAAGCCGGCGGCGCGGCTTTCAGCGCTGCTGCCCAGCGGCGGCTATCAACTGCGCCTGAGCCCGGTGGGCTTTCGCAGCGAATTTCATTGCACCGTAACGCCGCAGTGGGTGTTCATCCTGGGTGGGCAAATGGAAATCGGTTTGCAAGACGGCAGCTCGCGCATCTTCCGGCCCGGCGAGCACTTTTACTCGGCCGATACCTTGCCAGCCGGCGAGGTGTTCGACGCCGAGGTGCATGGCCACTGGAGCCGACAGGTGGGCAACGAGCCATTGACCACACTGTTCCTGCGCGGCTGATTCGCCGCACACCGCCGCATCGCGCCACCCATGCCGATCAAGAATTTCCACGGCCACACGCTCGACGTGCTGGGCGAAGCCATCGTGGCGGGCCACTACCCGCCGGGCAGCGCCATGCCGCCCGAGCCCAGCTTATGTGAATCGTTAGGAGTCAGCCGCACGGTGGTGCGCGAGGCCGTGAAGTCGCTCGTGGCCAGGGGCCTGGTGGTCACCGGCCCCAAGCTTGGTACCCGGGTGCTGCCCAGCGACAACTGGAACTGGTTCGACCCCGACGTGGTGGCCTGGCAAAGCAAGGCCGGGCTGACCCGCGAATTCCTGCGCGATGTGCAAGAGCTGCGCCGCGTGGTGGAACCCGCCGCCGTGCGGCTGGCCGCTGAACGCGCCACCGCGGCCGATGCGGCCGGCCTGGAAGCCGCCTACGCCGGCATGAAGCAGGCCATTGAGCAGGGTGGCGACTACGTCAGCCACGACCTGGCTTTTCACCAGGGCCTGCTGCGCGCCAGCCACAACCGCATGCTGGTGCAAATGAGCCAGGCGTTGGGTGCCTTGCTGCGCACCAGCTTCGAGATCAGCACCTCGCGCGAATACGGGCCGGCCACATCGCTGCCGCTGCACCGGGCGGTGTTGGATGCCGTGCTGGCACGCGCACCGCGACAAGCCGAGCAGGCCGCGCAGGCGTTGATTGATGGCGCCAGTGAAGACATTGCCGAGGTGCTGGCCTCAAGGCGCAAATTGCCTTCGGTGGCGGGTGTGGCGCGCAAGCTGGCCACGCCGCGCGGCGCGGCGGTGGCCAAGTTGCGCTGATGAATGACCGCACAGGCCGCACCGAAGCCTTGAGCGGTACCGGTTTGCCAGCACGACCGATGTGACCACAATGCGCCAAACTCTCAAGCAAATGCGGCTCCGCCACTTTGCTTGACCCTCTCGGGGGGCCTGGCGCGAAGCGACAGGGCTGGGGGCGCTCAGATAGACCTTCGGGGAGATGGTGATTGAGCAGCATTTTCATCAGCTATCGGCGCGCCGATGCCCAGGGCCATGCGCAGAACCTGCACCATCGTCTGGCGGGCTGGTTTGACGACACCCACGAGCTGTTCTTCGATGCCCAGCACATCGACAGCGGTGCGGACTTTCCGCAGCGCCTGGTGGACGGCGTCAACGCCGCCGCTGTGGTGCTCGTGTTGATCGGGCCGGGTTGGCTGGGCGAGGTCAACCGTCGCGCCAGCCTGGCCGAGGTGGACTTCGTGCGCCGCGAAGTCGAGCAAGCCTTGCGCCGCGCTGAGCAAGGCCAGGCCGTGTGTGTGATCCCGGTGCTGCTCGACGGCGCCGCCATGCCTTCGGCCGCCGCGTTTGCCGCGCCGCTCCAGGCCGGTTTGGCCCGCTGTGCAAGCGCGACGCGCACGCCTTCCAGCCTGGCGCGCGGCTGCGCGGCGTGATTGCCGCCGCGGCGAACGCGCCGCGCGAACGCTACCGCGAGCGTGCCGGCCAGCCGCGGCCGTGGCGGGTGATCGAGCATGCGCTGAGTGCGAACTTTCAGGACCCGAACCAGTTGCTCGCGGCGCTGCGATGCCAACTGCATGGCGGTGGCGGAACGACCGTGTTGGTAGGCGCCGGCGGTGCCAAGGCGGCTGCCTTGCACGGCATGGGCGGCATCGGCAAAACCCAGCTCGCGCTGGCCTACTGCCATGCCTACCGCGATGCCTATTCCGGCATTTGGTGGCTGCGCGCTGAAACCGCTCGTGGGTCGAGCGCGGCCGCAGACCCCGCCGTTAATCTGGCTGCTGAGCCGGCCCGCCCCAACGACACCTTGCTGCAACAAGACGCCCTGTCCGCCTGCGCTGCCGCTGGCGTGGCGGTGCCTGATGGCGTGGCCCCGAGCCAGGTACTCAAACAGTGGCTGGGTGGCCAAACCGCACCCTGGCTGCTGGTGTTTGACAACGCTGACGATCCGCACGAACTGCGCGCGCACCTCCCGGGGCCGGGGCCGCATCACGCCATCATCACTTCGCGCCGGCCCGATTGGGGCGGCCTGGCCAAGACCGTAGAGCTGGCCACCTGGACGGCGCAGCAGGGGGCGGGTTTTGTGATGCGGAGGTTGGGTGCCGGCACAGATCAGGCTGAAGCTGAAGCACTGTCCCACGCACTGGGCGGTTTGCCGCTGGCGCTGGAGCAAGCCGCCAGCTACATCGAAGCCACAGGCGGCACGGTCGCGCAGTACCTGCGCCTGTGGCAAGGCGCTGCGGCTGAGCTGTTGAACAAGCACAGCGCCAGCACCGGCTACGAACTTACCGTGGCCGCCACGCTGTCGCTGGCATTCAAGCACCTCAGCCCGGCCGCGCAGCAACTGCTGCGCCTGTGTGCATTTGCTGCGCCGGAGCCGTTGCCGGAGCGGTTTTTCACCGAAGGGTTTGCAGATCTGCCCGCAGAACTCGGCGCCGCGGCGGCCAAGCCATTGGCTTGGAACGATGTGGCTGGTGAACTCAAACGTTATGCACTGGCTCAGCGTGATTCCATTCCTGCGCTGGATCGCGCCTGGTTGGCCGGTGGCCAAGCGCCTGTAGGAACCGCCACCGAACAGGCACTGACCTTGCACCGCCTGACTCAACAGGTAGTGCGCGACCAACTGGCTGAGCCGCTGCGTGACGTTCCCATGTTGGTGAACGTATTGGGCCGCGCCTGCCGCAACGATGCGCAAGACCCGCGCTACTGGCCGCGCCTGGCTTCCTTGCTGCCACATGCGGTATGGCTGAATGAACCCGGTCGGGGTGTGGTGACGGAGGTGGCGGTAGATATTCAGATCAGATCATGGCTCTTGGATCGCACTGCGACTTTCTTGCAGCACGGCCTGGCGCTTTACCCGCAAGCACGCGCCGGGTTCGAACAGGTGCTGGCTACTCGCCGGCGCGTGCTCGGTGAGGAGCATCCCGAAACCCTAGACGCGATGAACAACCTTGCCAACGTGCTCAGTGATCAAGGCGACCTAGCAGGTGCGTGCTGCCTGCACGATAGGGTGCTGGCCGTTTGCCGCCGGGCGCTGGGAGAGGAGCACCCCAGCACACTGACCTCGATGAATAACCTAGCCCAAACACGCTGGGAGCTGGGTGACCTGATTGGCGCACGCAGTTTGCAGGAACAGGAACTGGCAGTCTGTCGCCGGGTACTGGGCGAGGAGCACCCCGACACGCTTACCTCGATGAGTAACCTGGCCAATATGCTCAATACACAGGGGGACCTGGCCAGCGCGCGCAAGTTGGATGAACAGGGGCTGTCTATTCGTCGCAGAGTGCTGGGCGCGGAGCACCCCTCCACGCTGACTTCGATGAACAACTTGGCCAAAACGCTCAGTGCGCAGGGCGACTCGTCTGGCGCGCGTGACTTGTGGGAACAGGTGATGGCCGGTCGCCGCCGTGTGCTGGGCGACGAGCATCCGGCCACGCTGACCTCGATGAACAACCTGGCCAGCGCGCTCTGCGCGCAGGGCGACCTAGCCGGCGCGCGCACATTGGAGGAACGGGCGCTGGCCCTTCGCCGCCGGGTGTTGGGGGATGACCACCACGACACGCTGACCTCGATGAACAACTTGGCCAGTACTCTCTGGGCGCAGGGCGACTTGGCCGGTGCGCGCAAATTGCAGGAGCAGGCGCTCGCCGTTCGCCGCCGAGTGCTGGGCGAGGAGCACCCGGACACGCTGAACTCGATGAACAACCTGGCCAGCACACTCCTGAATCAAGGCGACCTGGTAAGTGCACGCAACTTGCACGAACAGGTGTTGGCTGTTTGCCGACAGGTACTGGGCGAAGAACACCCCCACACGCTGACCTCGATGAACAACGTGGCCGGCACGCTTTGGGCGCTGGGCGACCTGACAGGCGCGCGTGGCTTTGAGGAACAGGTTCTGGCCGTTCGTCGCCGCGTACTGGGTGAGGATCACCCGGACACGCTGAACTCGATGAACAGCCTGGCCATTTCATTGAGGGGTCTGGGTGAGCGTGAGGATGCGATTGTGCTGATGACCCGTGCTGCCCGGGGTCGAGAAGCCACGTTGGGAGCGGAGCACCCTGACGCCAAAGCGTCGGCCGCGTCACTCGCCTTGATGCTGGGTGGTGGCGGCTGACCGCGCAGCACAAGCTCCGGGCGCAGCGGTGCTCTGTGTTCCCTATGCATTCCACATCGGACGGACGATTGGGTTGCTGAGCGGTTGCGCCACCGTCGTCGGCGCGGCAAGCGCCGCCTGCCTCAGTGAATGTGACTACCCCCGTGAATATCCAGCTCAATCCCCGTCACATAGCTGGCCAAATCTGAAGCCAGAAAGAGGGCGCAGCCAGCCACCTCATGCGCATGCCCCGGCCGCCCCAGCGGCACGCCGGCGATGATTTGCGCGAGCTTCTCGGGCGTCATCAGGCCGGCCGTGATGTCGGTGTCGATGAAACTCGGGCAGATGGCATTGACACGGATGTTGTCGGGCCCCAGTTCACGCGCCGCGGCCTTGGTGTAGCCGAGGATGGCTGCCTTGGCCGCCGAGTAATGCGAGCCGCCGAAGACGCCGCCGCCGCGCTGGGCCGAGACCGAACTCATGTTCACGATGCTGCCGCTGCGCCGCGCGCGCATGCCCGGCACCACGGCCTGGGTCATGTACAGGGTGCCGCGCATGTTCACATCCATCACGCGCTCGTAGGTGGCGGCGTCGACTTCCATCAAACGCTGCGGGCTGGTGATGCCGGCGATGTTGACGAGCACGTCGATGTGGCCGAAGGCCTTGAGTGCAGCGGCCACGGCGGCCTCGCAGTCGGCCTTGCTCGTCACGTCACAGCGCCCGCCGATGTGGCCGCTGCCGGGCAGCGTGGCCACTGCCAACGCGGCAGCGCGCTCATCCAGATCAAGAATCTGAATGCGCGCGCCATGCTCGGCAAACAAGTGCGCGCAGGCCAGGCCCAGGCCGCGCGGGCTGGCGCCGCCGGTGATGATGACGGTGTGGTTCTTCAATAGCATGTCAAAGTTTCCAGTAACGTTAGATCAGCGCGAAAGAGACGAAACAGCCTTGCGCACCACCGCCGCCACGCCCTCGGCATCGAGCCCGTAGTGCCGGTACAGGTGGGTGGGCGGGCCGAGCAGGGAATACTGGTCGGGCATGCCGATGCGCACCAGGCGCGCGGGCAAGCCTTCTTCAGCCATCACTTCCGCCACCGCTGAGCCGAAACCCGATGACACGTTGTGTTCTTCGGCCGTGATCACCACGCCGTGGCGCGCCGCGCGGCGAATGGCTTCACGGTCGATCGGCGCGATGGAATACATGTCCACCACGCTCAGTTCAATGCCTTCGGCCTTGAGCAATTCAGCCGCGCCCAGGCTGGAGGCCACCAGGTTGCCGATGGCCAGCACGGTGGTGTGTCGGCCTTCGCGCAGCGTGTGGCTGCCGCCGATCCTCCATTCGGGCGGCGTGCTGTACACCGGCACTTCGCGGCCGCGCCCGGCACGAAAGTAAATGGGGCCGTTGTGGCTGATCGTGCTGGTTAAGGCGGCGCGCAGAGCCATGCCGTCGCACGGCGCCATGAGCGTCAGGCCAGCGATGGCGCGCAGCGCGCCGATGTCTTCATTGCAATGGTGGCTGGTGCCGTAAAAGCCCATGGCAATGCCGCTGTGCGTGCCGACCATGCGCACGTTCAGGCCGGGGTAGCAGATGTCGTTGCGGATGTTCTCCACGCCCATCAGCGCCAGGAAGAACGAATAGTTGCTGATGACCGGAATGTGCCCCGTGGTGGCCAGCCCGGCGGCGGCGCCGATCATGTTGCGCTCGGCAATGCCGAAGTTGAAGTAGCGGTCGGGGTACTTGCGGCCAAAGCCCACCACTTGCGTCGGGCGGCCCAGGTCTGCCGTGCAGACCACAACGTCATGGCCTAGCTGCACCAGCTCGTCGAGCACCGCGCCGGTGGTGAGCTGGGGCGACAGGCCGAGCGACGTGGCCATGTCCCACGTAGCGCCATCTGCCAGGCCGTGGATGCGGCTTTCGCTCAGGTCGAGCTTGGCGCGCGCTTCGGGGCTGATGTAGGTGACGCCGTCGGCGCGCGGTTGCGGCACCCAGCGGCTGATGTCATGCGTTGTCATCCCACGCTCCCTTCCAGCACTTCCTTGTAGGCCTGCTGCAAGTCTTTCGGGCCCAGGAAGCCCAGGTGCCACTGCCAGCCGTGTTCCATGAAGCTCACGCCCTTGCCGCTGACGGTGTAGGCCAGGATGCAGGTGGGCCGGCCGTCGGGTTCGTTCATGGCCGTGTTCAATGCGGCGCTCACGGCATCAAGATCGTGGCCGTCTGGCACCACCAGCGTGCGCCAGCCGAAGGCTTCCCACTTGGCCTTGAGCGGCTCGGTTTTCATGGTTTCCTGCGGGTCACCGTCGCTGCCCGCGGCGTTGATGTCGACGATGCCGATGAGGTTGTCCAGCCCCCAGTGCGCACCTGAAATGGCGGCTTCCCAGATCTGGCCTTCGGTCTGTTCGCCGTCGCCCATCAGGCACACCGTGCGCGCGGGCGAGCCGCGGCGCTTGGTGCCAAGGGCCATGCCCACCGAGACGCTGAGGTTGTGTCCGATGGAGCCGGATGAAAAGTCCACACCGGGTACTTTTTTCATGTCGGGGTGGTCGCCCAGCGGGCTGCCGAAGCGGGTGTAGGCGTCGAGCCAGCTTTGCGGGAAGAAGCCCATGTCAGCCAGCACCGGGAACAGGCCGATGGCGGCGTGGCCCTTGCCCATGGTGAAGCGGTCGCGATCCGCCCACTGCGGCGCGGCGGCGCGCACATGCATGAAGCGGTAATACAACGCGGCCACGATTTCGGCCATGGAAAAGCTGGAGCCGTAATGGCCCGAGCCGCAGATATCCGTCATTCGCAGGGTTTCCAGGCGGATCAGCCGCGCCTTTTCGCGCAGCACGTCCTTGGTGACCGCATGCGCGGTGCGTGAACTCATCGATGCCTCCAGGGATGGGGTCACTCCAGAGATGGGGTCAGGTCTTGCTTTTTGCCTGCGGCAAAGCATCACGCTCGGCGGCTGCGGGCGGCAGGCCGTTGAGCGCGGCGATGAAGTCAGCCAGCATCGGCACATAACGTTCGCCTTCACCGGCGGCTTCCATGGCGGCAAAGCAGTTCTTCACCGCGGCCTGCATCGGGTTCACCACACCCAGCTCACCGGCCATGCTGGCCAGGTAGCGCATGTCTTTGTGGGCGTTGCTGATGGTGAACTTGTGCGCGTTCTCGTCGTGCAGCAGTGACCACTGCATGAAGGTGTCATAAAACGGGCTGCGCATGCGCCCGGCGCCGATGACCGAATGAAACTGCTCGATGCTCAAGCCCGCCTTGCGCGCAATAGTCAGGCCTTCGGCAAACAGCGCGGCATAACCCATGGCGATGAAGTTGTTGATCAGCTTCATCTTGTGGCCCGCGCCCACGGCGCCCAGGTGCACCACGTTGCCGGCCCAGCAGCGCAGCACGGGCTCGATGGTGGCGAAGGTGGCCGCATCAGCCCCGACCATGGTGTCCAGCGTGCCGGCTTCCGCTTCCTTGGGGGTGCGCGACAGCGGTGCATCGGCAAGCGTGATGCCAGCCAGCGCGCATTCGTCGGCCAGGGCCAGGGTGGATACCGGGTTCGAGGTGGAGCAGTCGATCACGACAAGCCCGGCCTTGCGCGAGGCCAGGATGCCCTGCGGCCCACGCATCACCGCTTCAACCTGCGGCGAGCCGGTGACGCAGATGTGGACGATGCTGCAAGCCTGTGCCAGTTCCAGCGGCGTGGCGGCTTCGCGCGCACCGAGTGATTTCAAACGTTCGACCGGCTCGCGGTTGCGATGGGCCAGCACCACCAGCGGGTAGCCCTTGGTGACGAGGTTCTTCGCCATGCCATGGCCCATCAGGCCCACGCCGATGAAGCCGACGGTCGGCTTCATGCCGATCTCTCCTGATGCACCGGCTTCATGCCGATCTCTCCTGGCTCATGGGTTTGGTCATTTCGTGCCTGCTCCGTTCAGTGCGCGGTATGCGCGAATCACCTGGCTGTCGTCCGCCGCGCCATGGCCCAGGCCGCTGGCAGCCAGGAACATCTGCATGGCGGCGGATGAAAGCGGCAGCCCGGCCTTCAGCGCACGCGCTTCGCCCAGCACGATGCCGAGATCTTTGACGAAGATGTCCACCGCGCTGGTGACGGCCGGGTCAGCCATCATCATGCGCGGCCCACGATCCCCCCACATCCACGAATTGCCGGCGCTGGCGCTGATGATTTCGTGCACCGTGGCGGTGGCCACACCCGCGCGTTCGGCCAGGTGCATGGCCTCGGCCGCGGCGGCGATGTGCACGCCGCACAAGAGCTGGTTGATCATCTTCGCGGTGCTGCCCTGGCCGACGCTGCGGCCGCAATCGAACACGCGCTGGCCCAAGGTATCGAGCACGGGCTTGGCACGCGCCATCACCGCTTCGTCGCCCGAGCACATGATGCTCAGCGCGCCCGCGTGCGCGCCCTTGGTGCCACCCGAAACAGGGGCATCCAGTGTGTGCAGGTTCATCAATGCCAGCCGCTGCGCGGTGCGTGCGGCATGTGCCGGGGCCTGGGTGCAACCCAGGGCGACGATGGCGCCAGCGGGCAGCGCCGCCGCCGCGCCGGCATCGAACAACACGCTTTCGGCCTGCTCGCCGGAAACGACCATCAGCCACAGCAACTCGGCGCCCTGCGCCGCATCGGCCGCGGTGCTGGCGGCTTGGCCGCCTGCGGCCACGAGCGCATCGCAGGCCCCCGCGCGCACATCGAAGCCCCGCACGCTGTGCCCAGCCTTGAGCAGGTTCAAGGCCATTGGCACACCCATGGCGCCCAGGCCGATGAAGCCAATCTGCATAACGTTTGACCTGACTTAACCTGATTATTCTTTAACGGCACCCGTCATCGCACTCACGTAGTGCTCGACGAAGAAGGCATACAGCACCACCAGCGGCAGCGAGCCCACCAGCGCGCCGGCCATGAGCGAGCCCCAGCGGTACTGGTCGCCATCGGTGAACGCCGACAGGATGGCCACCGGCACGGTTTTCTTTTCGGTGCTGTTGATGAAGGTGAGCGCGTAGATGAATTCGTTCCAGCACAGCGTGAGGCAGAAGATGGCGGCCGAAATGAGCCCCGGCACGGCCAGCGGCAGGATGATCTTGGTGAGGATCTGCCAGCGGTTGGCGCCATCGACCAGGGCGCTTTCTTCCAGCTCGTACGGGATGGTCTTGAAGTAGCCCATCAGCAGCCAGGTTGAAAACGGAATCAGGATCGTGGGGTAGGTGAGGATCAACGCAAACGGCGTGTCGAACAGGCCGTATTGATAGACCACCGTGCTCAACGGAATGAACAGAATGGATGGCGGCACCAGGTAGGCCAGGAAGATCGAGCCGCCCACCCATTGAGCACCCTTGAAGCGCACCCGCGTGATGGCATAGGCCGCGAACACGCTGGCGATGATCGAAAGCACTGTGGCCGACACCGCAATGAACATCGTGTTCCACAGCCACAGCGGGTAGTCGGTCTTGAACAGCAGGTCGTGGATGTGCTCGAAGGTGGGGTTGAGCGTGTAGAACGGGTTGTGCGCGTCCAGGTCGAGCAGGTGTTCTTTCGGCTTGATGGCGGTCATGGCCATCCAGTAGAAGGGGAACAGCAGCACGATGACGATCAGCGCCAGCGGTATGTAGGTGCGCACCACGCGCTGCGGCAGGGTGCTCAGGAAGCTCATGCCTTCGCTGTGATCCGCCTCTTTGGCGGCGGCGGTGGCGACGCGGGAGTCACTCATTGCTTTCACTCCCGGCTTGCCACTTGCGCCTTTGCAGGCCGAACCAAGACACCAGGATCGCCGCCAGCAGGAACGGCACCATGGCGGTGGACACGGCCGCGCCTTCGCCGATGCGCCCACCCAGGATGGCGGTGTTGTAGCTCATGGTGGCCATCAATTCGGTGGCGCCGGCAGGGCCGCCATTCGTTAACACTTTGATGAGTTGGAAATCAGTGAAGGTGAACAGCACCGAAAACGTCATCACCACCGCGATGATGGGTGTGAGCAGCGGGTAGGTGATCTTCACGAACATCTGCCAGCGGCTGGCGCCGTCGAGCGTGGCGGCTTCGTACAGCGACGCCGGCACGGTTTGCAAACCGGCCAGCAGCGAAATGGCGATGAAGGGCACGCCGCGCCACACATTGGCAAAGATCACCGAGAAGCGCGAGTTCCAGACATCGCCCAAGAAGTCGATGTTGCCGGTGATCAACCCCATCTTGCGCAGCGACCACGAGATCACCGAAAACTGGGGATCGAAAATCCACCAGAAGGCGATGGCCGACAACACCGTGGGCACGATGAAGGGGATGAGCACAAAGGCCCGGATCAGCGCCTTGAACGGCAGGTTTTCATTCAGCAGCAGCGCCAGGTACAGGCCCAGGCCAAACTTGATGACGCTGGCCACCACGGTGTAGAAGAGGGTGAAGAAAACCGCCGTCTGGAATTTGCTGTCGCCCAGGATCCATTCATAGTTTTCGAGGCCGACGAATTCGCCCGGCGTGCCGATCTTGGTGTCGGTGAAGCTCAGCCAGATGCCCAGGCCGAGCGGGTACACCAGGAACAGCAGCAGGAACGCCGCCGTTGGCAACATGAACAAGAACCCCAGGAAGTTCTTGCTCTGCCACAGCGTCTTCATCACATGCGGCTCCCGGTGACCCGGCCGTGCATCAACGGTAAATGCGCTTGGCCTGGCGCTCGGCCACGGCGATTGCGTCCTTGATGGAGGCGCGGCCGGTGCACACCGTTGCCACCATGTCGAGCAAGACAAAGTCGGCCAGCGCGCCGGCTGCCTTTTCGCCCACGCTGCCCAGGCCACCGGCGGTGAGGGTGCGCTTGCCGGCATCGCGCAGCATCGACAACTTCGGGTCGGTCTTCCAGACCGCGTTGTCGTCGTACGCATTCAGCGGGTGCGTCAGGTAGGCCACCGAATCGACCAGCCATTTGTTGTAGTTCTCGGCTTCGAGCATGAAGGCCAGGAAGGCCTTGCAGGCGCTCTGAGCCTTCGAATACTTCATGATCATCATCGGGTAGGCGATGTGGAACTCGGTGGCCTTGCCCACCGGCCCGATCGGCCACAACGAATGGTTCATGTCGTCCATCACCTCCTTGGCTTTGGCATCGCCCTTGGCCGCGCCAGCCTTGGCCGCGGCGTAGATCGACACGCCGTTGTTGGTGAGCGAGACCTGGCTTTCCAGGAAGGCCTTGTTGTTGAACGAGTCGTTCCATGAAGCGGTGCCCGGCACGAAGGTATCCGACAAGGCCTTGCAATACTCCAACGCCTTCACCGTCTCAGGTGAATTGAGAATGACCTTGTCGTCCTTGTCGACCAGGTTGGCACCCTGCGACCACAGCGCCCAATGCACCCAGGCGTTGCCGTCGCCCGAAGCGCGGCCCAGGGCAAAGCCGCCCGGCACCGACTTTTCCTTCAGCGCCTTCATCAATTCGAGGAAGCCCGCCGTGTCTTTCGGAATCTCCTTGAAGCCGGCCTTTTCGATCATGCTTTGCCGGTAGTTGATGACGTTGCCGTTGTAGGCCATGGGAATGGCGATCCACTTGCCCTTGCTCTGGCCATAGGTCACCGCGGTGGGCGTCCAGCCACCGTACTTCTTGCCCAGGTAGTTGGCCACATCGGTCACTTCAGCGACCTTGCTGGGGAACAGGTGCGGCAGCGAATACAGGCCCCAGAACATGTCCGGGCCCTGATTGGTGTTGGCGGCGACGCTGGCTTTGGGCTGCACGTCGTCGAGCGATTCGTTGATGACCTTGACCTCGACCCCGGTGGCCTTGGTGAAGGCGGCCACCAGCGCCATGAAGCTGTCTTCTTCGCTCTGCACGAAACGCTTCCAGCGAAGCAGTTGAATCGCTGCGCCTTTCTCGGGCTTGAACGGCGAGCTTTGCGCCCAGGCCTGCGCAAACAGCGCCAGGTTGGCGGCGCTGGCGCCGGCCAGGGTCGCGCCGGTTTTCAGAACGTTGCGGCGGGTGAAGTTGCTTGCGGTCATGGCCGGTGTCTCCGTGATGCGTGGTGGATCGGTGTGGTGGACTTGGGACAGTGACGTCGAACGTTGGCCTAGATCCGTTGGCCACTCGACGCGTCGAAAAGATGAGCCACCTCGGCGCGCGGCCGCAGGCGAATTCGTTGCCCCGGCGCGAAGGCATGGCGCTCGCGGAAGATGGCCACGATTTCCTGCTCGCCCAGGCGCGCGAAGAGCTGTGTTTCGCTGCCGGTGGGCTCGATCACCACCACCTCGGCTTCGAAGCCGTCATCGGCGATGTCGAGGTGTTCGGGGCGAATGCCGTAGGTCATGGCCCGGCCGTCGTTGGCGGCTTGTGCGGCGCCCAGCGGCAGGCGCGCGCCGCTGGCGGTGACCAGCGCGCCGCCTTGCTGCGTGCCGCTGATGAAGTTCATCGACGGTGAGCCGATGAAGCCGGCCACGAACTGGTTGGCCGGGTGGTCGTACAGCTCAAGCGGGGTGCCGGTTTGTTCAATGCGCCCGTCGTGCATGACCACGATCTGGTCGGCCATGGTCATGGCTTCGATCTGGTCGTGGGTGACGTAGATGGAGGTGGTTTTCAGGCGCTGGTGCAGCTCTTTGATCTCCGTACGCATGGCCACGCGCAGCTTGGCGTCGAGGTTGCTTAACGGCTCGTCGAACAGGAAGACCTGCGGGTCGCGCACGATGCAGCGGCCCATGGCCACGCGCTGGCGCTGGCCGCCTGAAAGCTGCCGCGGAAAGCGCTCAAGCAAAGGTGCCAGGCCGAGGATGCCGGCCGCCTTGTTCACGCGCTCGTCGATGAAGGCCTTGTCTTTCTTGGCCAGCAGCAGTGAAAACGCCATGTTGTCGCGCACGGTCATGTGCGGGTACAGGGCGTAGTTCTGGAACACCATGGCGATGTCGCGCTCTTTGGGCGGCACCTGGTTGACCACGCGGCCACCGATGTCGATTTCGCCACCGCTGATGTTTTCCAGCCCCGCAATCATGCGCAGCAGCGTGCTCTTGCCGCAGCCCGATGGGCCGACCAGCACGGTGAAGGAGCCGTCGGGGATGCTGATGTCCACGCCATGCAGCACCTCGGTTTCACCGAAGCGTTTCTTCGCGGCACGGATGGTCACGCTGGCCATGGCGGTCAAATTCAAAGCAACAAGGCGGCGAACCATAAGCCTTTGGCGCGCCGGCGCCATTCAGGGCTTACCCGTTGTTTGGCGAAAAAGTTGTCTGATAACCTGAGTGCATGGAACCCCTGACCCGCGCCCCCGTGGCGCATGCGGCATTGGCTCGCGGGGCACCGCTGGCGGCGCGCCAGGGCCTGGCTGATCGCCTGGCCGCGCGGCTCATTGCACAGGTCGAGCGCGGCGCGCTCAAGCCCGGCGACCGCCTGCCCACCGAGGCGCAATTGGCCGCGTCGCATGGCGTGTCGCGCTCGGTGGTGCGCGAGGCCGTGCACCAGCTCAAGTCGCGTGGCCTGCTGTTGTCGCGCCAGGGCTCGGGGGTCTACGTGGCCGTGCGGCCGGCGCATCAGCCGCTGGCCTTCGATGCCAGCGTGCTGGGCAGCATGGCCGCGGTGGTGCAGGTGGTTGAGTTGCGCCGCGTGCTCGAAGGCGAAATGGCCGCACTGGCCGCGCAACGCGCCACACGCACCCAGGTGGCGAGGCTGGGTCGTTCGCTCAAGGCGATCGACGCTGCCACGCTGGCGGGCCACGACGGTGTGGATGAAGACCTGGCGTTTCACCGCGCCATCGGCGAAGCCACCGGCAACCCGCAGTTCACGCGGCTGCTGGCGTTCCTGGAGCAATACCTGCGCGAGGCGATGCGCGTGACCAAGGCCAACGAGGCGCGGCGCGAAGACTTCATGCACCAGGTGCGGCTCGAGCACCGTTGCATCGTGGCCGCCATTGGCGCGCGCGATGCCGCCGCCGCTCGCGCCGCCGCGGTGGAGCACCTGCACAACGGCGAGCGGCGGCTGGTGGAAGGTGGCGTGATTGCGCCGCCGCGCCCGGTGCGCCTGGTGCGTTCAGCGCCGAAGCGCCAGCCATGAACACGGCTCGTTTGCGCGATGAAATTTGCCGCGTGGGGCGTTCACTGTTCGAGCGCGGCCATGTGCATGCCACGGCCGGCAATGTGAGTGTGCGCCTGGCCGCCGGCGCGGGCTTTCTCATCACGCCCACCGATGCCTGCCTGGGCTTTTTGCAGCCTGAACAGTTGGCGCTGGTCGATGATCAGGGCCACCAGCTCAGCGGTGAGCGCGCCAGCAAGACGCTGGCGCTGCACCGGGCCATCTACGCCGCCGAGCCCACGGCGAACTGCGTCATCCACACCCACAGCACGCACCTGGTGGCGCTCACTTTGGCGGGCGTACACAGCGCGCAAGACATCTTGCCGCCGATCACGCCGTACTACGTGATGAAGGTGGGCCATGTGCCTTTGATTGCCTACCACCGGCCCGGCGACCCGGCGGCGGCGCAGGCCGTGCGCAACGCAATCATGCAGGCGCAGGCCCGAGGCACCCCGCTGCGCGCCGTGATGATGGAACGGCTCGGGCCCAACGTTTGGCATGAGTCACTTGCAGCGGCGATGGCCACGCTGGAAGAGCTGGAAGAAACCGCGCGCCTGTGGCTGATGACCACGCCGCGCCCGGCGCCGCTGAGCGTGGCCGAGATTGAAGACTTGCGCGCCCACATGGGCGCCAGATGGTGAAGCCATGCCGCAATTTGCCGCCAACCTGAGCCTGATGTACACCGAGCACGGTTTTCTGGAGCGCTTTGCTGCCGCCGCGGCCGATGGCTTCAAGGCGGTGGAGTACCTGTTCCCCTATGCCCACCCCGCGGCCGAACTGGCGCGCCGCCTTGAAGACATGGGGCTGAAGCAAGTGCTGTTCAACGCCCCGCCCGGCGACTTTGAAGCCGGCGAACGCGGTCTGGCTTGCCTGCCGGGGCGCGAGCTGGAGTTCCGCCGCGGCGTGCTCGACCAGGCCCTGCCGTATGCCCAAGCCCTGCGCTGCCCGCGCATCCACCTCATGGCCGGGCTGGCGCCGCAGGGGGTAGAGGGCAGTGCGCTGCGCACCACCTACATCAACAACCTGCGTTGGGCCGCCCGCGAGGCCGCCGCGGCAGGCGTGGAGGTGTTGATCGAGCCCATCAACACGCGCGACATTCCGGGCTATTTTCTGAATCGCCAGGATGAGGCGCATGCCATCGTGCAGGCCGTTGGCGCGCCCAACCTGAAGGTGCAGATGGATCTGTATCACTGCCAGATCGTTGAAGGTGACCTGGCCATGAAGCTGCGCCAATACCTGCCCACAGGCAACGTGTGCCACATTCAGATTGCCGGCGTGCCGCATCGCCACGAGCCCGATGTGGGCGAGTTGCACCACCCCTATCTCTTTGCCTTGCTCGACGAGCTGGGCTACAGCGGCCACATCGGCTGCGAATACCGGCCGCGCGCCGGCACGAGTGCCGGCCTGGGCTGGTTTCAACCCTACAAGGAGCAACAGCGATGAAGGTCTTGATCACCGGCGGCGCCGGCTTCCTGGGCGCGCGGCTGGCGCGCACGCTGCTGGCGCAAGGCACCTTGGCCGGTCAGCGCATCACGCAACTGACCTTGGCTGACCAGGTTGCGCCGAGCGCAGAGTTGTTGGCCGACAAGCGTGTGCGCGCTCAAACCGGGCCGCTGCTGGCGCAATGTGATGGCATCGCCGCCGAGCGCCATGACGGCGTCTTCCACCTGGCCTCGGCCGTCTCGGGTGAATGCGAACTTGATTTCGATTTGGGCATGCGCTCCAACTTGGACAGCACGCGCGCCCTGTTCGACGCCTTGCGCCAGGCCGGCAACGTGCCGCGCGTGGTGTTTTCAAGTTCGGTGGCCGTGTTCGGGCCCGACGCCGCCGTGCCGATGCCGGCGCAGGTGGCTGACGACACCCTGCCCGCGCCGCAAACCAGCTACGGCACGCAAAAGCTGATGTGCGAACACCTGCTGGCCGACTGCACGCGCAAGGGCTTCATCGACGGCCGCGCCGCACGGCTGATGACCGTGACCGTTCGCCCCGGGCGGCCCAACGCGGCGGCCAGCTCATTCTTCAGCGGCATCATCCGCGAGCCGCTGGCGGGCGAGGAGGCCATTCTTCCGGTGGAGTTGGATGTTTCGCATCCGGTGTCGTCACCGCGTGCCACCGTGGCCGGCCTGATCGCCGTATTCGAAGCCAGCCGCGATGCTTTCCAGGGCCGCATGGCGATGAACCTGCCGGCGTTGAATGTGACGGTGGCGCAGATGTTGGCCGCGCTGGAAACTGTGGCCGGCCCGGCGGTGCGAGCACGGGTGAAAATGCAGCGCGACGAGCGCATTGCCGGCATCGTGGCCAACTGGCCGCGCGGCGCCAGCGCAGCGCGTGCGGCGCGGCTGGGGCTTCACGCCGAGGCCAACTTCGAAGACATCATTCGGCAGTACATCGCCGATTGCCAAAACACCACGCCGCAGGCGTTGAAAGGAATGAGTTCGTGAACCAGATCGACATGAAAGGCCGCGTGGCCGTGGTCACCGGCGGCGCACAGGGCCTGGGCTATGCCATCAGCGAACGCTTCTTGCGCTCGGGCGCCAAGGTGGTGATGTGGGACATCGACGCCGCCAAGCTGGAGCAAGCCGCGGCCGCATTGGTGTCGCTGGGCGCAATAAGCGGCACGCGCGTGGAGTTGACGGACGACGCCAACGTGGCCGCCGCCACCGCTGCGGCCATGGTGCAACATGGCCGCATCGATGTGCTGGTGAACAACGCCGGCATCACCGGTGGCAATGGCACCACCTGGGAGCTCGACCCGGCGGTGTGGCGCCGGGTGATCGAGGTCAACCTGATCGCACCGTACCTGGTGTGCCGCCACGTCGTGCCGCACATGTTGGCCAAGGGCTACGGGCGCATCGTCAACATCGCCTCGGTGGCCGGCAAGGAAGGCAACCCCAACGCCTCGCACTACAGCGCCAGCAAGGCCGGCCTGATTGCGCTGACCAAATCGCTGGGCAAGGAACTGGCCACCCGGGGCGTGCTGGTGAACGCCATCGCCCCGGCCGCGGCCAAGACGGCGATGTTCGACAGCATGAGCCAGACGCACATCGACTTCATGCTCAGCAAGATTCCTATGGGCCGGTTCTTGCGGGTCGAAGAACTCGCCGCCATGGCTGCCTGGCTGGCCAGCGAGGACTGCTCGTTCTCCACCGGCGCGGTGTTCGACATCACGGGTGGGCGGTCGACCTATTGATGGGTTGCGCCTGGCCGGCGCCACACCAGCAGCGGGCCCAGCGGCATGAAGCCCGCTTGTTGCGCGGCTGCAAGATCGGCGCCGCGTTCGTAGCCAACAAGGGGGCGGTTGGGAAATTCATTCGTCGCCAGGCGAATGAGCCCGAACCAGGTGTCGATCAAGTCAGCGTCGCGACAAAAGACGTTCGACAGGCCCACCACTCCGGGCGATCGATTCGCGATGCCGCCTGCCACCACGGCGCCCTGGCGCTTTGCCCACAGGAAGGCGAAGTCAGGGCTGGCGAGCAGATGTGTTGGGAACTGGCGCAGCGCGCCCGATGGCGAGTCGTTCCTGGCGTCGCCATGCCAGGCGGCTTCCCATTCGAGAAGCTCTCCGGCAGTGGCCACCTTGCGCCATTCGATCTGCGGGTCGGCTTTCGTAGCGGC
This sequence comes from Burkholderiales bacterium, assembly GCA_043760085.1. Taxonomy (GTDB): domain Bacteria; phylum Pseudomonadota; class Gammaproteobacteria; order Burkholderiales; family Burkholderiaceae_C; genus Rubrivivax. The sequence continues at coordinate 5,896 of JAYUPO010000399.1, read as the reverse complement.
GGCTGGCGCCGAATCAAGCCAAATCCAACTGGCGTGGAAGAGTTCCTGGAAACCGAGGCTGGCCAGGTCAAACCCGGCATAGCTGTCTTTCAGCGTCCAGCCATCGGGGCGATCGATTTGCTCAAGCTCGCGGATACACGCCTGGAGGTGTTGGCGGCCAAGGGTTGGCGAAACGACGACGAGATTCGAGTGAAACGGCGGCGGCATGCCGTGCGACATCCACACCCGATCATCGGTAGTGCAGACCAGGCCGTGCGCCTTGAACATGGCCTGGTACCAGGCGACGTTGTTCATGACGGCGAGTGCGGCTCTTGAATCTGCCATGGCGGTGTCTAACGGTGCTTACAAGTCCGCCGCCAACAACCGCGTCGGCCCATAGGCAAACAGCGCCAGCGTGCAAGCCGCGTACAGCGCCAGCACCAGCCACAGCAGCGCCACGATCTGCCAGCGTTGGCGGTCGCGCGGGCCGAGTTGGGCCTGGCCGAACTGCCAGCCGGCAGTGAGCACTGAAAGCGCCGGGCACAGCATCAGGTAGCCCACCACGGGCACCGGGTCAGCGCCGCCCAGGCGCGGCACCGAATGCGCCAGCGACACCGCAAACCACAGCCCGCACAGCACCAACAGGCCGCTGGTGGCGTGCACGATGCGCATGCCCCACACCCGCGCAGGCCCGGCCAGGCTGCGCACGCGAGGCTCCCACACTGCCACCGCCACGGCGGCCAGCACGATGGCCAGCAAGGCCAGCGACAGCACGACATAGTGGCGCGCCAGGGGCTGCTGTGGGAAGACGAGCCAGGGCTGCAGGCGCCAGCCGGGCAGGGTGGACAGCAACAAAAACGTGCCGCCCGCCACCAGCATGCCGCCGACGTTGAACACCGACAACAAGCCGTGAAGGTTGAAGATCGGCAAGCGCGCGCGGGCCCGCAACTCGGCCACCAACCAGAAGGCGAAATAGGGCCCCAGGCCCCACAGCACGGTGGTCAAAACGTAGCGCAGGCCGTGCCAGAAGGCTGATTCGGCGCCACGCAGCGGCACGCTGGCGGGGTCAGCCAGCCAGATCACCAAACGCCCCAGACCCCAAACCGCCGCCAGCGCCAGCAGCCCCAACAAGGGCCAGCTCATGCCCAGCGGCAAGGCCGTCGGTGCTGCGGTGGCCGCCGCTGCGGCAGGCGCAGTGGCGGGCGGTGACCACTGGTGGTTGGCGGCGATGGATTTGATCAGCACATCCACTGCTGAGTCGAACGCCGGCTCGCGCGCGAATACGGCCTGAAAGCCGGCCAGGCCGCGGATCGACTCGGGCAACAGGGCTGGGTCGGGCATGTCGATGGCACCAAACAGCACCGGGTAGATGGTGCGCTTGAGCTTGATGGCGGTGGCGATCTCCCAGACCAGCGGGTCGGTCTTGTCACCGCCTTCGGCCAGGTGCCTGGTCAGCAGGCGCATGAATTCGTCGCCCACCAGCACGACCACGCCGTCGCACTTTTGCAGCATCGCTTCGAGATAGTCTTCCCAGCGCTGGCCAGCCGGGATCTCGCGGTCGATGAACACCGCCTCGGCGCCGAACTTCTGTTCCAGGCACATGCGCACGCGCGCGGCGGCATGTGTGGAATCGCTGCGGCGGTAGGAGATGAACAGCTTCATGGTGGTGCGCCCGGTGCACGTGACCATAGCGCAAACAGCCGGCCGCGTGCGCGATGGCATGATGGCTTGATGAATGCGATTGCGTGGCTGCGTGGCTTGGCGGTGGGCCTGGTCTGGGCCGCGGCCGGCTGGGCCGCTGCGCAAGACGCGCCATGGCGGCTGCACTTAACCGATGAATCCACTGGCACGCAGATCTTCCTGCGCGAGCGCGGGCCTGAGCTGCCGGCGTTTCGCGCCACGGCGCGCATCCGCGCCCGCGTGGCCAGCCTGGTGGCCGTGCTGCTGGACACCGATGCCATGCCCGAATGGGTTTACCGCACGCGGCGCGTCGTTCGCATTGAGGCCACGAGCCCGACCCAGGGGGTGTCGCAGGTCATCACCGCCATGCCCTGGCCGCTGCTCGACCGCGAGGCGATCGTGAGCTGGCAGTTGACCCAAGACCCGGCGACTTGTGCGGTGCGCATTGAAGGCCGCAGTGCGCCTGAACGTTTGCCACCCGCGCCCGAGTACGTGCGCATGCCCAGTTTTGCGTCACGCTGGACGTTCACACCGGCAGGGCAGGGCGACGTGGCGGTGGGCTTTGAAGGCCACGGTGACCCGGGCGGTAACCTGGCCGTGCCCTTGCTGCGCGGGTTTTTGGAAGCGGCGGTGCAAGAGGCGCCGCTGCAAACGGTGAATGCCTTGCGCGCGATGGTGGCGCGGCCGGCTTATCGCGATGCGCGCTTACCGTTCATTTGCGAACCCGGCTGACCCGAGCTAACGCAAGAATTCAGCCGATGCGACCGAGCAGAAGGTACTCCATGAGTCCCTTTTGCACGTGCAGTCTGTTCTCCGCTTCATCCCAAACAACCGACTGCGGCCCGTCGATCACTTCGGCGGTGACCTCTTCGCCGCGGTGCGCCGGCAGGCAGTGCATGAACAAGGCATCGGCTTGCGCCGCGGCCATCATGTCTTCATCGACACACCAGTCGACGAAGGCCTTCAGGCGCTCTTCGTTTTCGGCTTCGAAGCCCATGCTGGTCCACACGTCCGTCGTCACCAGGTGGGCGCCGGCGCAGGCGTCCATCGGGTGGTCGAAGACCTTGTAGCAACTGCGGTCGCGCACGCCGGCCACCACCGGGTCGATCTCATAGCCGCCGGGCGTGCTGATGTGCACGGTGAAGCCCAGCACCTCGGCCGCTTGCAGCCAGGTGTTGGCCATGTTGTTGCCGTCGCCCACCCAGGCCACCACCTTGCCTTGAATGCTGCCGCGGTGTTCGATGTAGGTGTAGATGTCGGCCAGGATCTGGCACGGGTGGTATTCGTTGGTCAGGCCGTTGATCACCGGCACGCGCGAATGCGCGGCAAAGGCTTCGAGCTTGGTTTGCTCGTAGGTGCGGATCATGACGATATCGACCATGCGGCTGATCACGCGCGCGGTGTCTTCCACCGGCTCGGCACGGCCGAGGTGGCTGTCGCCGGTGGTCAGGTGCACCACCGAGCCGCCCATCTGGTACATGCCGGCCTCGAAGCTCACGCGCGTTCGCGTGCTGGCCTTCTCGAAGATCATGGCCAGCGTGCGATCGACCAGCGGCTGGTAGCGCTCGTAGTTCTTGAAGCGCGTCTTGATGGTGCGCGTGCGCTCGAACAGGTAGGCGTATTCCTCGGCGCGGAGATCCTTGAATTGCAGGTAGTGCTTCATCAGGCTGTGGCCCGGCTTCATGGCGCTTTGGGTTCGGCCAGGAAGGCGCGGATCAGCGGGCACAGGATGGCCACGATCTGCGCCGCCTCGTCGGCGCTGAGGATGAGCGGGGGCACCAGGCGGATGACGCGGTCGGCGGTGACGCTGAGCATCAGGCCGGCATCGGCGGCCCGGTTCAACAGCACACCACAGGGGCGGTCGAGTTCGATGCCCAGCATCAAGCCCTGGCCACGAATATCCTGCACACCTGAAACGTTAGCCAGTTCGCGTTGCAAGCCGCCCTTGAGCAAGGCGCCCACCGTGGCGGCGTTCTGCATCAAGTTTTCTTCGATCATGATGCGCAGCGTTTCCACCCCGGCGCGCATGGCCAGCGGGTTGCCGCCAAAGGTGGTGCCGTGGTTGCCCGGGCCCAGCACGTTGATGGCCTTGGGGCCGACGACCACGGCGCCGATGGGCACGCCCGAGCCCAGGCCCTTGGCCAGGGGCATCACGTCGGGTTTGACGCCGGCCCATTGGTGCGCAAACCACTTGCCGGTGCGGCCCAGGCCGCATTGCACTTCGTCCAGCATCAACAGCACGTTGCGCTCGTCGCACAGGCGGCGCAGGCCTTGCAGGAAGTCGATGCGGCTTTCGTGGATGCCGCCTTCGCCTTGAATGGTTTCCAGGAAGATTGCGGTCACGCTGGGGTGAGTGTCCAGCGCCTGCGTCACCGCAGCCAGATCATTCAAGGGCACGCGCACGAAGCCTTCCACCAAGGGCCCGAAGCCGGCCTGGATCTTGGGGTTGGCGGTGGCCGACAGCGTGGCGATCGAGCGGCCGTGGAAGGCGCCTTCGAAGACGATGATCTCGGGCCGATCGATGCCGCGGTCATGGCCGAATTTGCGTGCAATCTTGATCGCCGCTTCATTGGCCTCCAGCCCCGTGCTGCAGAAAAACGCGCCGCTCAAGCCCGAGAGTTCGCACAGCTTGGCCGCCAGTTCTTCCTGCAGCGGCACCTCGTAGTAGTTGGAGCTGTGGATGAGCTTGGCGATCTGATCTTGCAGCGCCGGCACCAGCTTGGGGTGGGCATGACCGAGCGTGTTGACGGCAATGCCGCCCAGAGCGTCGAGGTAGCGTCGGCCCTGGGTGTCCCACACCCAGCAGCCTTTGCCGTAGGCCAGCGCCAGCGGCAAGCGGCCATAGGTGTTCAACACATGCGGCATGGCGGGGGGCGTGATGCGTTCCGGTGCGTTCATGGTGAAACCTTTGCCACGAAATGAAAGGCCGAACGGCAATGCCGGTTCGGCCGGGGAAAACATTCTAAAGGTGGGTGTGCGGTGGCCGACAACACGGTGTTCAGGCCAACCCGAGCGGCCCCATGCACGCAGCCCTGCAATCCGACACCGCCACAATCACGCCCGTTGCGCCGCCCGCGCACACCTTGCGCCCGGTGCTTATGCCCGCGGGCGCCACCTTGCACCGCTTGGCCCCGGCCGTTCCCATGACCCGCAGCGTTCCGCGCCAATTCGTGATTCAGGGCGTGACCGTGGAAGGCAAGGCGTTTCGCCCGAGTGACTGGGCCGAGCGGTTGGCCGGCGCCATGTCGAGCTTTCGCCCCGGTGGCCATCGCGGCGGCATCAGCGCAGCGATCGGCTATTCGCCGTATTGCGTGCCACACGTGGTGGACGGCGTGAGGTCAGTCATCGTCAGTGAGGCGCTGCGCAACATCGAGCCCATGGCCTGGGACTTCGTGATGAACTTCGCCCGCGACAACGCATTGCGCGTCGAGGAGTTGCTTGCAGGCAGCAAGCTGGGCTGAATTCCGGCGCCATGGGGCGGTGAAGCGAGACGGGGCCGTGGCCGCGTATCCAGCAAAAAGGGCTGCCTGGGCAGCCCTCTTGCGTTCTCACCCGGAAATCAACTTCAGGCGGCCAGCGCCAGGGCCTTGACCTTGGCGTTCAAACGGCTCTTGTGGCGCGCGGCCTTGTTCTTGTGGAACAGGCCCTTGTCGGCGATGGAGTCGATCGTGCTTTGAGCCGACAGGAACAGCGCCGCGGCGCGGGTCTTGTCGCCGGCGATCACGGCCTTTTGCACGTTCTTCACGGCGGTGCGGAATTCAGACCGCAGCGAGGTGTTGTGGGCGTTGAGCTTCACGTCCTGGCGCGCGCGCTTGCGGCCAGAGGCGATGCGAACGGTCTTTTTCTTGGCTTTGGCAGAGGTGGCCATAGGGTGTGGTGTGTTCCGGGTGCTGGAAAACCTTTGAGTATATCAGCGCGGCCTTGGCGCAGGGCTGGGGCACGGGGTGGCTGCCTATAATTGCGCCCGCCACGGCCCCGTGGCAACCCCTTGTCGGCAGCGCGTTCGCCCTGCCGTTGCGCCGGCCCCCGGCGCCGTGCCCGCCCCGCCCACATGAATCTGTTCAAGGCCGCCTCGACGGTGTCGCTGTTCACGCTGCTGTCGCGCGTGACGGGACTGGTGCGCGACCAGTTGATGGCCGCCAGCTTCGGCGCCAATGCCCTGACCGACGCCTTCAACGTCGCCTTCCGGATCCCGAACCTGCTGCGGCGGCTGTTTGCCGAAGGCGCATTTTCGCAG
>JAYUPO010000398.1:0-3195 GCA_043760085.1 Burkholderiales bacterium | reverse complement strand
CCTGGCCCGCCGCGGTGCAGGTGCAGGCCACGCTGGGCATCGAGCCGCGCTACCGCGGGCTGTTCAAGGTCAACAGTTACGCCGCTAACATGCAGGTGCAGGCCACATGGCCCGACTTGCAGGCCCTGCAGCGCCCGGCGCAACACAAGGGCGGGCAGGTGCAATGCGGGCCGGTGCAAGTGTCGCTGTCGCTGAGTGATGCGCGCGGCATCCGCAGCGCCAGCCTGCTGCATGCCGGCGCTGGCCTGCTGCTGCGCCCAGGCAGCCTGGTGAAGAAGGGCGCCAGCGGCTTTCATGCTGACCTGCCCGGCGTGAAGGAGGGCGAACCGCTGCGCCTGGAGCTGGCCCTGGAACTGGCCGGCACGCAGCAACTGGCCTGGGTGCCGGTGGGCGGGCAAACGCGCGTGAAGCTCGGCGCCGATTGGCCCCACCCCTCGTTCACCGGCCGCTACCTGCCCACGCAGCGCGAGGTGTCGGCGCAGGGCTTCCAGGCCCAGTGGCAGGTGAACGCTTTGGCCAGCAGTTGCGAGCCCGACAAGGCCGAGGCCGCGGGCTGCACCGAGCAGTTCGGCGTGAGCTTCATCGACCCTGTGAACACCTACACCCTGAGCGAGCGCGCGCTCAAGTACGGCGTGCTGTTCATCGCGCTGAGCTTCATTGCGGTGGGTTTGGTTGAAGTGCTCAAGCGGCTGCGCGTGCACCCGATGCAGTACCTGCTGGTCGGCTGCGCGCTGGTGGTGTTTTTCATGCTCCTGCTCAGCTTGTCTGAACACCTGCCGTTTGCCCAGGCCTATTTGTGCGCGGCCGGCGCCTGCACCGCGCTGTTAACTTACTACGCCAGCCATGTGTTGGCGGGCTGGCGCGCCGGCCTGGCCTTTGGCGCCGGCATCGGCTTGCTTTACGGCGCGCTGTATGCCCTGCTGCAACTGGAGCAAACCGCGTTGGTGATGGGCGCGCTGCTGTTGTTCGCGGTGCTCAGTGCGGTGATCAAAGCCACGCGCAAGCTGGACTGGTACGCCCTGGGCACGCCGGCGCCGCCGCCCGCAGCGGCACACAGCGCATGAAGTGCGCGCCGGGGCTGACAATCGACACCATTGCTTCCACAGGCGCGAACGACCATGGCGATGTTGATCCTCGGGCTGGTGTTGTTCCTGGGCGTGCATTCGGTGCGCATCGTGGCCGATGGCTCGCGCAGCGCGCAGATCGCGCAGCGCGGCGAAGGCCTCTGGAAGGGCCTGTATACCGTGGCATCGCTGGCCGGCTTTGGCCTCATCGTCTGGGGTTACGGCCAGGCGCGCGGGGCCCCCGTAGTGCTGTGGGCGCCCATGGCGTGGACGCGGCACGCTGCGGCCTTGCTGATGCTGCTGGCCTTCGTGCTTCTGGCCGCGGCCTATGTCCCGCGCAACGCCATCAAGGCCCGGCTGCACCACCCCATGCTGCTGGCCACCAAGACCTGGGCCCTGGCGCATCTGCTGGCCAACAACACCCTGGCCGATGTGCTGCTGTTCGGCAGCTTCCTGGTCTGGGCGGCGTTCAACTTTCGCGCCGCGCGCCGGCGCGACCGTGCTGCAGGCACCGTCTACCCGCCGGGCACCGTGGCCGGCAGCGTGGCCGGCACCGTGAGCGCGGTGACGGTGGGGGTGCTGGCCTACGCGGTGTTCATCTACTGGGCCCACCAGGCGCTGTTCGGCGTGAAGCCGATGTGAAACTCAAGCCGCCGCGCGCCGCTTCAGCCAGCGCATGAAGCCGCCCAGCACGGGCAGCTTTTCGTACAGCTCTTCGGCCGCGTCCCAATAATCGCGGTGCAGCGTGATCAGGCCGCGCGCGTCCAGCTTCAGGTGCGTGGCGCCATGAATGCATTGCGCCTGGCCGGGCGACCGGGCAAGCGCGAAGTGGAAGTCCCAGGTCAGGAAGGCTTCGTCGCCTTGCGCCACCACATTCAGCACCTTGAAGTGCGGCTGCACCAGGGTGGCGAACATGTGGCGATAAACCTCGGTGATGGCCGGCACGCCGGTGACGCTGCGAAACGGGTCCTTGAAGCGGGCCTGGGCGTGATAGTGGCGGCCCAGACTGTCCAGATCGTCAGCGCGCAGCGTTTCGAAAAAAATCACCACCTCGTGCCAGGGTGTGGGCCACATCGCATCAGCCTCCGGTGAAGCGCCGCACAGCGCTGAAGTACGCCCCATCAGGCAGCAGGCGCAGGGCCTTGAGCCACCAGGTGAAGCGGTGCGGAAAGTGAATTTCAAAGCGCCCTGCCGCCCAGCCATCGACCATCGCCTGCGCCGCGAACTCGGGGCTCACCATGGCCGGCATGTGAAAGCCGTTGTTGTGCGTGAGCGGTGTGTCCACGAAGCCGGGGTTGATGAGCGACACGCCCAGACCGAGCGGGTGCAGGTCGAGGTAGAGGTTTTCAGCCAGGTTGATCAGTGCGGCCTTGGTCGGCCCATAGGCCAGCGAGCGCGGCAGCCCACGATAGCCGGCCACGCTTGAAATGATGCTCAGGTGCCCGCCCTGGCCCGCCGCGCCCTGCGCCAGCAACTGCGGCAACACGGCGTCCAGCAGCATCAGCGCACCGGCCACGTTTACCTGCTGGTGGCGCAACGCCAGGTCCAGATCGAATGAGGCCGCGCGCATCGGTGCATAGGTGCCGGCGCTGAACAGCACCAGGTCGATGCGGCCGTGCCGCGCCACGATGTGCGCCACGGCCGCACGCATGGCGGCACGGTCGGTGGCGTCGAGCGGCAAGGCCTCGCTGCCCGGGTGTTCTTGCTCGAACTGGCGCAAGGCGGCCGCCGTGCGGGCCGACACCACGACCTTCGCACCCAGGGCATGCAGCCGCGCCGCCGTGGCACGCCCGATGCCGCTGGAGGCACCCACCAGCCACACCATGCGCCGGGCCCAGGTTTTGATGGGGGGATTGAGCGACATGGCTGGCGTTCAGAGCCGCTGAAAGGCGATCGTGACCTCGCCCAGGCGGATGCCGAACTTGCGCAGTTCGGCCTTGTTCAGCAGGACGCGCTCGTCCATCAAGACCATCCAGTCATCAAAATCGACTTCGACGACGCTGCCACCCAGCGGCAGGCGCAACGTGTAGCGCCAGTTCAACGCGTTGCCCGCAGCCTGGCCCAGCGCTTCGCCCACCACATCGTCGGCACGGCCGCTGTAGCGGCCCTGGCCGTGGTCAACCAGGTGCCA
>JAYUPO010000397.1:0-8223 GCA_043760085.1 Burkholderiales bacterium | reverse complement strand
ATGCAGGCTTCGTGCACCCGCATCACGTTGGGCACATGGTCAAGCCGGCAATCGAAGCGCTGGGCGTTGAAGATTTGCGGCACCAAGGCGCAGTCGGCCAGCGTGGGCGCATCGCCATGGCAATAACGCCCGGGTTGAGCGGCGAGCTGGCGTTCCACCACCTCCAAACCGGTCTCAACCCAATGCCGGTACCAGCGGTTCTTGTCGTCTTCGCTGACCTTGAGGGTGTGCACCAGGTAGCGCAACACGCGCAGGTTGTTCAGCGGGTGGATCTCGCACGCCACGTCTTGCGCCAACGCGCGCACGCGGGCCCGGCCCAGCGCATCTGCCGGCAACAGCGGCGGCTGGGGGTGCGTCTCATCAAGGTATTCGATGATCGCCAGCGACTGGTTGATGGTGTGCTCGCCATCGCGCAGCAGCGGCACCAGGCGCGAGGCCGACACCGCCGTGTACGACTCGTTGAAGTGCTCCTTCCTGGCCAGGTGCACGCTGCGGTAGTCGTAATCCAGCCCCTTCAGGGCCAGGGCGATGCGCACGCGATACGAGGCCGATGAGCGAAAGTAGTTGAACAGTTCCATGCCGGTTTCCTGCACCGCCAACCGGCGGCGCTGCCGCGGCCATCATGCCATGCGGCTCTACACTGCCAGCATGCTTGAAGCTCGCCGAATCCGCCATTGCCGCGCCTGCGGCCAGCCCACCGACTACCGCGTGCCCAGCGACGACAACCGCGCGCGCGCCGTGTGCACCGGCTGCGGCGAGGTGCACTACGAAAACCCGCTCAACGTGGTGGGCACGGTGCCGGTGTGGGGCGACCAGGTGCTGCTGTGCCGGCGCAACATCGAGCCCCGATTCGGCAAGTGGACGCTGCCGGCGGGCTTCATGGAACTGGGCGAAACCACAACCGAAGGGGCGCTGCGCGAAACGGTGGAAGAAGCCGGCGCACGCATCGAACTGTTAGGCCTGTTTTCACTGCTCAATGTGGTGCGCGTGGGCCAGGTGCACCTGTTCTACCGCGCCCGGTTGCTGGACACGGCCTTCGAACCCGGGCCCGAAACCATCGAGGCCCAGCTCTTTCACGAGCACGAGATTCCCTGGGACGAGATCGCCTTTCGCACCGTGCGCGAAACGCTGCAGCGCTTTTTCGAAGATCACCGCAATGGCGTCTTCGGCCTGCACGTCAGCGACATCGGTTAACCGGCCGCTGCACCGCCTTCGCTCAAGGCCCGCACGGCCGGGCCGGTGACGCCATCGAAGCCCAGCGCCCACAGCGTGCGCAGGTCTTCGGCGTCGTCCACCCCCGCGGCAATCACTTGCATGCCCATGCTGTGCGCCAGCGTGGCCAGGCTGCGCGCGAATTCGCGCACCGCCGGGTTGCTGCCCACACCGTGCACATAGCGGTCGTCGATCTTGATGTAGTCGATGCCCGTCTCGCCCAGGCGCGCCAGCCCTTGCAGCGCGGCGCCGGCATGCTCCAGGCCCAGGCGCACGCCGTGCACCCGCCAGGCGCGGTTGGCCTCGCCCAGGCGTTGCGTGTGTTCGGCGGCAAAGCTTTCGTTGACCTCGATGGCCATGACGCGCGCGGCCTGGGGCAGCTCGGCCAGTGCCCGGGCCACATCGGCAATGAAGCCGGGGCCACCCAGGCTGGCACCGGCCACATGGATGCAGCGGCGCTGGCCATCGTGCTGCGCGGCAGCCAGGGCCAGGTGCAGGGCCGCCAGGTCGGCGCGGGCGCTGAGTTGGGCGCGCGCGGCCATCCACAGCCACACGCTGGCCGGCTCGTACGGCCCGCCGGGCAGGAGCTGGATGCGCAACGGGCACTCCACATGCAGCAGCCGCTCGTGCTTGTCGCGCACGGCGTATTGCGCCAGCTCGAAGCATTCGCCGGCCAGGGCCAGCGTGAGCGCTTCGCGCCAGGCCTGCTCGCTCGACAACGGGCCTGCGGCACCGTCGGCCACAGCCACCTCCACGGCAAACGGGCCCTGGGCATCGGCGCGCAGCAAGGCCGCGTCGGCCAGGGCCAGCGCACCGGCCACGCTGTTGCCGCGCAGCGGGTCGGCCCCGCCGATCACCACCTGTGCCCGGTCGTCCACACCGGCCAGCGCGGCGCGCAAGCCCATCACCAGCGAAGAGGCGGTTTCAGCGGCCAGGCCCGGCGCGGGCAGGAACAGGCCGAAGTCGCTGCCGTTGAGGCGCCCGCACAGCGCGCCGGGGGCGCGCTGCGGATAGGCTTGCAGCACGTCGGCCAGCGCGCTGAGCAAGCGGTCGGTGGTGTCGTGGCCCAGGCGTTCGTTCAAGTCATTCAGATGGCGCAGCCGGATGATGAGCAAGGCGCCACCGCGCGCGGGCGAATCGCGCAACGCAGCGTCGACCTGGCTGACGAACTGGCGCCGGTGCGGCAGGCCGGTGACGGGGTCGGTGGTGGCTTGCAGGCGCAGCACCTGCACCTGTTCGGCCTGCGTCTCGAAGGCCAGTTGCAGCCGCCGCACCAGCGAATTCATGCTGCGCGCCAGGCGCCTGAGTTCGGGCACCTGGGGTTCTGGCGCTTGGACGAAGCGCCCTTCTTCCAGCGCTCGCGCCTGCTCGACGGTGGCTTGCAGCGGCCGGCGCCAACTGCGCACCGCCAGCGCGGCCACACCCGCGGCCAGCACGCCCAACAGGGCCAGCAGGCCCACTGCGCGCACGCAACCTGCCCACAGGGAATCCACCGCCCAGGCAGCCTGCGCGGCCACCTCCAGGCGCCCCACGTTGCGCCAGCCGTCGCTGACCAGGGCCTGGCCAGCATCGGCCTCAATGCTGAAGGCCTCACTGAACCAGGCCGGCGCTGCACCCGGCTGCGGCGCCACCGCGCGCTCGAACAAAACGGCGCCGCCCGGCGCGAGCAAGCGGATCTGGCGATAGTGGCCGGTGTCGAACTGCGCCAGCGCCACCAGGCGCATCAGCTCGGGCTCACCGCGTTGCTGCGACAGCGCCAGGGCCAGCATGGTGGCGGCGTCGGCATTGCGCACGCGCAACTGGGTTTGCAGCGTCTCGCGGCTGGTCAGCACCAGCGTGGCCAGGCTGCCGAACAGTGACAACAACAACACCCCCAGCAGCATGAGCCAGACCTGGCGGATCAGTGACATGGTTGACTCCGGCCCAACATCAAAAGAACCCCTCGCCCTGCACCCGGGCCAGGGCATCGCGCCAGCGCGACAGGCGCACCGTGGGGTCGCCCGCACTGGTGCTGCCCACGCCCTGCCACAGCCCTTCGCTGTTGAAACTGAACACCGGCGTCAGGTCCGGCCGCTGCGAAGCGCGGTGGATGTCGTTCATCAGGTTGTCCAGGATCGCTGGTTCGGCATTCGGCGCAGGGTAATACGCAAGCACCATGTGCGCCTGCGCGGCCTGCGCATCGAGCCGGGCCCGCACATACACCAGGCGCAGGCGCGCCACCGGCACGCCCATGGCAACCAGGGTGAAGTACTTGGCGATGGCATAGTCCTCGCAGTCGCCCGCGCCGGCTTCCAGCACCTGCAAGGGCGTGGCCCAAAAGTCTTCCTGGCCCCAGACCTCGAGGTCGGTCTTGAAGCGGATACGGCGGTTATAGAACTGGTTCACCTGCGCCAGCCGGGCGGCATCGTCCAGCAAGTGGCCAGCCTGGATCATGCCCTGCAGCGCCGGCACGGCCGCGCTGGCCCGCGCGCCCAGGCGCTGGGCGGCCTGGGCCATGCGCTCGCCGTCCCAGGCCAGCACCTGCGACAGGCACAGCATGAGCGCCACCCCCAGCGCCAGCCAACCCGGGCCGAACACGCTGCGCCCGGCGCAGGCGGGGCCGCGCGACGCCAGGGCGCTGATGGGCAGGATGGGGCTCAAGGTGGGCAGTGCGGGCTGGGCGGGCAACGCGCAACACTGCGCGGGCGGCCCGCCGGGCTGCTGCACTGGGCTTCGTCCAGGCCGTGCCCCGACTTGAGCCGGCCCGCGCGCCACAGCGTGACCGAAGGCGCCGATGCCCGCATTGGCGCGGCCGCGCGGCGCGCAAATGCGCCGGCATGCCCCCGCATATCAAACGGCTGCATAGGCGCTGCCCGGTATACTCAGATGCCGTTGCGACCACGCTTGTGCGAGGGCGCGGCCCGAGGGGCAGCCCCGGCGCTGCCACCCCTTGCCTGCACGCCCTCGACCATGCCAAAAACCCATCTGCCCCTGCGCCATTTGATTGCCGGTGCCGCGGCCCTGCTGTTCACCACCGCTGCCGCGGCGCAAGGCGCCGATGCGCAGCTCAGTGCCCTGATGGCCGGGCAGCGCTGGAGCGAGGCGTTAGTGGTGATCGACGCGAACCTGAAAAAGAACCCCGCCGATGTGCCGATGCAAATGAACCGCGGCGCGGTGCTGTCCAACATGAACCGCGTCAACGAGGCGCTGGCCGTGTTCAAGAAGGTGGCCACCGAAAACCCCGACCTGCCCGCCCCGCACAACAACATGGCCGTTCTGCTGGCGGCCAAGGGCCAGTTCGAGGAAGCACGTACCGCGCTGGAGCGCGCCATCCGCACCCACCCGACCTATGCCACGGCATATGAGAACCTGGGCGATCTTTACTCGCACATGGCCGGCGACGCCTACCGCAAGGCCTTGCAGTTCGACAAGAGCCTGAAGACGGCCAAGCCCAAGCTGGAAATGGTCAACGAGTTGACCGCCCTGGCGCGCGCACCCGACACCACGCGCACCGCCGCAGCGCCACAGTTGCCGCCGGCCAAACCGGGCACCACCGTGGTGGCGCAAGCCACACCGGCGCCCGCACCAGCGCCCGTTGCTGCGCCCGCGCCCGCACCCGCACCCGCACCGGTAGCGGTGGCTGCGGCAAAGCCCACGCCCGCTCCGGCGTCGGCCGGGGTTGCGCCGGCAGCCAGTGCGCCCAAGCCGACCGCGGCGCCCAAGCCCACGGTGGTGGCCGCCGCGCCCGTTGCTGCTGCACCTGCACCGCCTGCACCGGCACCCGCACCTGCAACAGCAACAGTGCCCAAGCCAGCGCCCGCCGCTACACCGGCCCCTGTGCCCAAGCCGGCTTCAGCGGCCACCGTGGCCGCCGCGCCGAGCCCGGCACCTGCCACCGCCACCGCCGCCGTAGCAGCAGCCGCGGACGCCACGGCCAAGCCGGAAATCGAAGCCGCCTTGAAGGCCTGGGCGGCGGCCTGGTCCGGGCGCGACATGACCGGCTATGCGGCGGCTTATGACTCCAACTTCAAAGGCAAGGCCGCCAGCCACGCCGCTTGGCTCAATGAACGGCGCGACCGCATCGCCCCGCGCAAACACATCGAGGTCAAGCTCAACAACCTGCAGTTGCAGATCAAGGGCGAACAAGCCACCGCGCAGTTCCGGCAAGACTACGTATCCGATTCTCTGAGCACGCAAAGCAGCAAGACGCTGGGCTTGCGAAAAGTGGGCGGCAAGTGGCTCATTCAACAAGAGACCTCGGGGCGGTAGGCGAGCCGCCAGCAAGCTCGCCTGCGCCCGCGGGCCGGCTGGCATTGCGGCTGCATGCCCTGATCAACGGTGGCGCCTACGCTGGTGTTGGTTCTGGTGCGGCGCGGCCGCTGCTGTCACGCCCGGTGTGGCTGGCCCTGATGAGTGTTTGCGCGGCCGGCCTGGTGGTGGCGTTTGGCCAAAACACCCCCAGCCGCGCCGCCGTGGCCGACGGCCCGGTGCCCAGCGCCGTCGCGCCACCCGCCCCCGAAGAAGACCTGGCCAGCGCCCCCTTGCTGGTGGGCGCGGGCGATGGGCCGGAGGGGCGCTTGCTCCAGGCCTACGCGGCCCTGGCTGCCGGCCACGGGCGCAAGGCCGTGGCACTGGCCGCCGCTCTGGTGCAAGACCACCCCCAGTTCGCGTTGGCGCAACTGCTGCACGGCGACTTGCTCGCCACCCGCGGCGGCGTGCCACAGGTGTTTGGCGTGGCCACCCTGGCGGCGCCGGAAGCGCAAGCCGAACCCGCCGATCTCGCGCTGCTGCGCGAGCAGGCGCTTCGCCGCCTGGGCGCGCTGCGCGAACGCCCGCCGGCTGACCACCTGCCGCGCGAACTGGTCGACCTGCCGGCCCATGTGCGCCACGCCGTGGCGGTGGACACCGAGCGCTCGCGGCTGTACCTGTTTGCCAACGGGCCGCAGGGCCTGCAACTGGAAAGAGACTTTTTCGTCTCGCTGGGCAAGCAGGGCATCGCCAAGAGTGCGCAAGGCGACGCACGCACGCCGCTGGGTGTGTACTGGGTGACCAATGCGTTGCCGTCGAACATGCTGGCCGAGCGTTTCGGCAGTGCGGCGCTGGGCATCAACTACCCGAATGCGATCGACCGTCAGAAGGGCCGCACCGGCACTGGGCTGTTCGTGCACGGCGTGCCGCCCACCGTGTACAGCCACGGCCTGTGGGCCACCGATGGCTGCGTCGCCCTGGCCAACGACGATGCCGACCTGCTGCTCAAGCGCCTGGCCGTGGACGAGTCTCCGGTGGTCATCGCGCGCAAGCTCGAATGGGTGCCGCGCCAGGCCGCGCGCCAGGCAGCGGCCGAATTCCGCCCGGCCTACCAGGCCTGGGACGAGGCCCGCCGCGCCGGTGACGTGCAAGACCTGCAGCGCTGGTACGACCCGGCCCTGCCGGTGCCGCGCCACCCCACGGGCGGCGCGGTGCCGCGCAGCAACGTCAGCTTCCTGGCCTGGTATGGGGAAACCGAGCCGATGATGGTGGTGAGCGCGCGCGAAGAAGGCCGCAGCAAGGCCGAGGCGGCCACCACCTACCGCCAGTACTGGGCGCTGCAAGACGGCCGCTGGCGCATCGTGTACGACGGACCGGTGATCAACACGCTGGCGTCGCGTTAGCCGGCCAATAGAGGCAACAGCGGCAATGCCGCCGTTGCCCAGTTATCTCTAACGTTTGGCCGGCGGCAAGTCGGTGCAACTGCCGTGCGCCACTTCAGCGGCCATGCCGATGCTTTCACCCAACGTGGGGTGCGGGTGGATGGTCTTGCCGATGTCCACTGCGTCAGCGCCCATCTCGATGGCCAGCGCCACCTCGCCGATCATGTCGCCGGCGTGCGTGCCCACGATGCCGCCACCCAGGATGCGGCCGTGGCCATGCGCTTCGGGGGAATCATCGAACAACAGCTTGGTGAAGCCTTCGTCGCGGCCGTTGGCAATGGCCCGGCCTGACGCCGTCCAGGGGAACAGGCCCTTTTTGACCTTGATGCCCTGCGTCTTGGCTTCGTCTTCAGTCAGCCCGACCCAGGCCACCTCGGGGTCGGTATAGGCCACGCTGGGAATCACCCGCGCATCGAACATGGCCTTGCTGTCGCCGGCCGCCACTTCTGCCGCCACATGCGCTTCGTGCACAGCCTTGTGCGCCAGCATGGGCTGGCCAACGATGTCGCCGATGGCGAAGATGTGCGCAACGTTGGTGCGCATCTGCGCATCCACCGCAATGAAGCCACGTTCGCTGACCAGCACGCCGGCTTTTTCAGCGCCGATCTTCTTGCCGTTTGGGCTGCGGCCCACGGCCTGCAACACCAGGTCGTACACGGCTTCGCTCCGTTTGCCGTCGGTGCCTTCGAACTTGACCTTGATGCCCGCGGCAGTGGCTTCGGCACCCACGGTCTTGGTCTTGAGCATGATGTTGCCGAAGCGCGGCGCGTTCAGCTTCTGCCACACCTTCACCAGGTCGCGGTCAGCGCCCGGCATCAGGCCGTCAAGCATTTCCACCACGTCGAGCCGCGCGCCGAGGGTGGAATACACGGTGCCCATTTCCAGGCCGATGATGCCGCCGCCCACGATCAGCATGCGCTTGGGCAACTCGCGCAATTCCAGCGCGCCGGTGGAATCGACGATGCGCGGGTCGTCGGGCAGAAAGGGCAGGCGCACCGCTTGCGAGCCGGCGGCGATGATGCATTGCTTGAAGCCGATGACCTGGCTCTTGCCCGTGCGGGCCTGGGCCGTGCCTTCAGTCATTTCAACAGTTAGGTGGTTCGGGCCGGCAAAGTTGCCATGGCCGCGCACCACCGTTACCTTGCGCATCTTGGCCATGGCGGCCAGGCCGCCGGTGAGCTTGCCAACGACCTTGTTCTTGTGGCCGAGCAGCTTGGCGGCATCGACCTTCGGCGCGGCAAATTCAACGCCCAGGCTGGCGAAGTGCTTCACCTCGTCCATCACCGCGGCCACGTGCAGCAGCGCCTTGCTCGGAATGCAACCCACGTTCAGGCACACGCCG
>JAYUPO010000396.1:0-3199 GCA_043760085.1 Burkholderiales bacterium | reverse complement strand
GATGATCTTGTTCAGGTCGTCACTGTCAAGCCGGTACATCGCCGCCAAAGCCGCCTCGATGCCTTCGTTGTCGAACAGGCCGGTGACCAAGGCGTCGCTGATCTCAAGCGCTTCGTTGCCGCGGTTTTCAAGCAGCAGCGTGGTTGAGACTTCTTGCCCCGGCGCGCCCACCAAGCGCAACGTGCCAGGCACCACGTGCAGGCGGGCGCGGGGCTGCACCGAGATCTCAACGTCTTTCTTCACGCCGCCGGCATATTCCACCGCGATGTTGTACGTGCCCGGTGGCGTGTCAGCCGCCAGGCGCAGCCGCGTGCGCGCGCCGCTGCGGCTGCTGCGCAGTGCCGGGTGGCGGTGGTTCACATAGTTGGCCAGCGCATCGGGCAGCTTCACCGACACGGGCGCACCCAGTTCCGCGCCTTCCAGCCCAGCCCAGCGCAGCCGCCCCGGTGGCCCCATGAAGGCCGGCGCGGCAAGTGGCTTGGCTGCCGCGCCGGCGCTGCCTTTGCGCTCAGCCATCGCTGCGCACCAGGCGGTCGAGTTCTTGCAGGCCGGGCTGCTGGGCCACGCTGCCCACTCGGCCCTCGCACGGGTTGGCCACATAGGGCTCGGTGATCACCTGGCCCTGGCCACACAGGCGGATGCACAGGACTTCCGAGCCCAGCAGGGTGAGGCCGACCCGGTAGTCCAGCGGCAAGTGGGCCCTGATGGCAGGGATCTCCTTGAGACGCAAAGAAAAATCAATCGGCTTGAGTTCGATCGGCGACAGGTTCAGCGCCAGCGACATCGGCTCGATGTCGGCCTTGATGTTGTAGGTGGTGGGGATGCCCGAGATGTCGAGGTCGACACCCAGGTCGATGCCGAAATCGAAACTTGAGGGGATGCTGACGCTCATGGGCGGCCTCGTTGGTGTGGCCAACAGGCTGCCAGACTTCAAGCCTGCGGCAAGGGTGGGCGGTGCAGACTCATGTTAGGCCTGCGATTTGTCACCCGCCCTCCCTAGAAAATACCCACGTGCGGCGCAGGTTTGCCGCTGTCTGCTCAGCGTCGGCCCGGCAGCCTCACAGCTTCAGTTCAAGACGCAGCCCCAGGTTCAGGTAGCTGCGGTTGATGGTGTCGGCGATCTCTTCCACCCCGGCGCTGCGCACGCCGCGCACGGTTTCGTAGGCCAGTGGCCTGAAGTTGCTGGCCGTCAGGCGCAGTTGCGCGCCGGGCTGCACGGCCCACAGCAGGTTGAGATCGACCACACGCTTGCGGCTGACTGCCAGGCTTTGCTCAGGCGTGATCTGCGTGCGGTAGCCCGGCGTGTAATTGAAGTTGCCGCCCAGGGTGAGCGGCCAGCCGTTGCGCAGCCGGTAATCCAGGCCCAGGTTGAGCGTGCCGGGGGGTTGTTGATCGAGCCGGTTGTCGGGGCCGGGCACGCCGTCCACGCGCGATCGGAACAGGCTCAGGTTGCTGCGCACATCCAGCGCCGGCGCCGAATCAAACACTTCAGTCAAGCGGAACTTGGCTTCGAGTTCCACGCCCGAGGTGAAGGCACCGCCCACGTTCTTGGGCCGGCTCACCCAGCGCGGCGCAGCACTCCAGGGCACGGTTTCCAGCGTGATGGTGCTGCGCATCAAGTCTTTGATGCGCCGCGCAAACACATTCGCGCTGAGCACGCCGCCGGCACCCAGGTAGCGTTCCACCGCCACATCGATGCCAGTGGCCAGTTCGGGCCGCAGATCGGGGTTGCCGGCGGTGTCGGCCTGCGTTTCGGAATTACGCCCGTCGATCACCACGCGCGGGCGGCTGATCAGGTTTTGCAGCGTGGGCGAGCGGTAGCTGCGCGTCAGGCTCAGGCGCAGCTGGTCGCGCGATTTTTCGTCGGGCTTCCACACCGCGTGCAGCAGGGGCGTCCACACGCTGCTGCGGTTGGTTTGCGGCGTGCCGTCCAGCGCCTCGCCGCGCGTGGTGATGCCTTCCCAGCGCAGGCCGGCATGGGCCGCCCACTGCGTGCCGATCTTCCATTCGTCTTGCGCATACAGCGCCGTGCGCAGCGAGCGGGCGCTGAAGGTGTCGCCGAAGTCGGTGAGCTGCGGCACGTTGTTCAGAGCCGTCTCACGTGAATCGTTACGCCGTGAGGCGTCGATCTCGGCGCCGCCCACGAGTTGATGCTCACCCGCGGTGAACTGCGAAGCTTTCAGGTTCATGGTGAGCGAAGGTTCGCGAAAGCGGTTCACCTCGGTCATGGCCAGGCTTTGCACGTTGTTGCGGTCGAATTCCAGATGCAGGTTGTGATTGGCGCCGTCGAGCAGGCCGATGCCGCCGCGCCATTCGATGCGCACATCACCCAACCGAAACGCCCATTGCCCATTCAGCCGCGCCATGCCGAAGTGGCCGGCGCCGTCATCGCTGGCATGGTCGAAACGCGGCGCGGTGGCGGGCAGGCGTTGATCGAGCGCGTAAAAGCGCCGCGTGTTGCCTTCGCCGAAGAAAAAAATCGGCATCAGCAACAGCGTGGTGCCGGCGTCATTGCGCCACTGCAGCCGGCCCGTGACATTGATGCCGGCGCGGCGTTCCACGCTGCGTGAATCGAGCGTTTCGTCGCGCGTGAACACCGCGCTGGCCAGGTCTTGCTCGGTGGTGCTGCTGCTTGCGGTGCTTTCACGGTTGCTTTGGTAGACCGAGGTCGACAGGTTGTAGATGAAGGCACCGGCACTGTCGTTTCGTGTCCAGCCCAGGTTGGGTTGCACGCGGCCGTTTTCCAGGCTCAGGCCCAGCCGCACATCGTTGAGCTTCTTGGTGAAGCCTTCGCGCGTGATGATGTTGATGGTGCCGCCAATGGCGCGCGCACCGGTTTCAGCGGTGGGAGCACGCAGGATTTCAATGCGCTCGATCTGCTCGGGCGTAAGCGACTCGATGGAAAAGCCCGGCGGCACGCGCTGGCCATCGAGCAGAAATTGCGTGTAGCCCGCGCCCAGCCCGCGCATGCGCGGTGCCCCGCCGCGGCCCGGCGCGCCGGCGCTGGTCACGCCCGGCAGGCGGCGCAGCACCTCACCCACCGTGGTGTCGCCATAGGCCTCGATTTGCTCGCGGCCAATCACGATCTTGGCCGCCGTGCTTTGGCGCCGCGCTTCGCTGTCGCCGATCGCGCTGCCGCGGATTTCCACCCGCTGCGGCGCAGCACCGGGGGCTGACGCTGCCGAGGCCGGCACCGCCG
>JAYUPO010000395.1:0-3205 GCA_043760085.1 Burkholderiales bacterium | reverse complement strand
AACGTTGACTGAGGTGTTGAATCAGGCATGAAGCGGCTTCGCGTGTGCGTAGGGGATTCGACCACAAAGCGGCGGGTAGAGGGCGGATCGGGTGTATCGGCTTGTGACTTGTGCGCGTGTGGCGTACCACGGCAAACAGCGCTCCCGGGGCCGGGTTGGCCAGATACGCTGCCCCGTAGACTTCAGCCATGCCCCCTGCCCCAGACCGCGCCAAGAGCGCCACGCCGCGCTCGCTGTCCGGGCTGCTGCCGTTCCTGAAACCCTACCGCGGCCGCATCGTGCTGGCCGTGGTGTTTCTGGTCGGCGCCGCCGCGGCCACGCTGATGGTGCCGGTGGCGTTGAAGTCACTCATCGACGCCGGCCTGGTGGCCGCCGAGCCCGGCCAGCGCGTGATGGCGCTGCGCGAGCACTTCGTGGCCCTGTTCGGCGTCGGCGCGGCGCTGGGCATGTTCTCGGCGCTGCGCTTTTACATGGTGAGCTGGTTGGGCGAGCGGGTCACGGCCGATCTGCGCAGCGCCGTTTACGCCCATGTGCTGCGCCAGAGCCCCGAGTTCTTCGAAACCACGGCCACCGGCGAAGTGCTGTCGCGCCTGACCACCGACACCACGCTGGTGCAAACCGTGGTCGGCTCGTCCCTCAGCATGGGCCTGCGCAATGGGGTGATGGGCATTGGCGCTTTAGGCATGCTGGTCTTCACCAACCCGTATGTGATGACGCAGGTGCTGGGCATCCTGGTGCTGGTGGTGTTGCCCAGCCTGTATTTCGGCCGGCGCGTGCGCAAGCTCAGCCGCGCCAGCCAGGACCGCGTGGCCGACACCAGCGCCATCGCTTCAGAAGTGCTCAACGCCATGCCGGTGGTGCAAAGCTATGTCCAGGAAGCGCGCGAGGCGCAGCGCTACGCCGTGGCCAGCGAGGCCGCGTTCGACGTGGCGCGCAAGCGCACGCGGGTGCGCGCGCTGCTGGTGGCCTTCATCATCACCGCCACCTTCGGCGCGCTGCTGTGGGGGCTGTACCAAGGCACCCAGGCCGTGTTGCGCGGGCAGATCTCGGCCGGCCACCTGGGCCAGACGGTGGTGTTCGTGATGATCCTGGTGGGCAGCGTGGCCGTGCTGTCCGAGGTCTATGGCGACTTGCTGCGCGCCGCCGGCGCCACCGAGCGGCTGATGGAGCTGCTGGCCAGCGTGTCGCCGGTGGTCGACGCGGCCCGGCCGCGCGCGCTGCCCGCGGCCACGGCGGGCTCCACGGTGACGCTGGAAAACGTCACCTTCCATTACCCCTCGCGCCCGGCACAGGCAGCCTTGCGCGACGTGTCGTTCAGCGTGGCGCCCGGCGAGACGGTGGCCTTGGTCGGCCCCAGCGGCGCGGGCAAGAGCACGGTGCTGCAACTGCTGCTGCGCTACCACGACGTGAACGCCGGCACGGTGCGGCTCGATGGCGTGGCCCTGCCTGAGCTGGCGCTGGCCGAGCTGCGCGCGCGCATCGGCATCGTGCCGCAGGACAGCACGGTGTTTTCCACCAGCGCGCTGGAAAACATCCGCTACGGCCGGCCCACGGCGAGTGACGATGAGGTGAAAGCCGCGGCCCAGGCCGCCTATGCGCACGACTTCATCAGCGCCCTGCCCGAGGGTTACGCCACGTTCCTGGGTGAACGCGGCGTGCGCCTGTCGGGCGGCCAGCGCCAGCGCATCAGCATTGCGCGCGCGATGCTGAAGAACCCGCCGCTGCTGCTGCTGGACGAAGCCACCAGCGCGCTCGACGCCGAAAGCGAACGCATGGTGCAGGCCGCGCTCGAAGCGGCGATGACCGGGCGCACCACCATCGTGGTGGCGCACCGCCTGGCCACCGTGCTGCGGGCGGATCGCATCATCGTGCTGGAGGCCGGGCGCATCGTTGATATCGGCAGCCATGCCGAGCTGGTGGCTCGCGATGGCCTGTATGCGCGGCTGGCGGCCATGCAGTTTGAACA
Source organism: Burkholderiales bacterium (assembly GCA_043760085.1). Taxonomy (GTDB): domain Bacteria; phylum Pseudomonadota; class Gammaproteobacteria; order Burkholderiales; family Burkholderiaceae_C; genus Rubrivivax. Next base: position 1,239 of record JAYUPO010000395.1, on the reverse strand, counting down.
GGCATAATTCATGCACATCTTCCATGAGGATCGCCATGCGCCAATTTCGCGATAGCCCCAAACGACCCATCAACCTCTCGCTCAACGCTGAGGTGCTGGAAGCGGCGAAGTCCATGGGCATGAATGTTTCGGCCACCGTCGATGCCTTGCTGACGGCCGAGGTCAGCCGCCGCTACTGGGAGGGCTGGAATGAAGACAACAAGGAAGCCATCGCGCACTACAACGCGCGCATTGAGCGCGAAGGCTTGCCGCTGGCGCGCTACCGCACGTTCATGAAGGGTTAGGGTCCCTGATGGCACGCTTTGATGTCTACGCCAACCCGATGCGCAGTGAACGGCGCCACACGCCGTACTTTCTGGATGTGCAAAACAACTACATCGACCATGTCGCCACGCGGGTGGTGATACCGCTGCGCAAGGAGTCGCTCTTCGGGCCGCGCGCCAAGCACATTCACCCGTTGGTACAAGTTGGTGAGTTGAGTTGCGTGCTCGATACCAGCACGCTTGGCGCGGTGCCCCTGGCCGAACTGAGCGCACCCGTTGCGCACCTTGGCCATGAACGCGACGCGATCCAGGCCGCCCTGGACACCCTCTTCGGAGCCTATTGAAGTGCCTACCAACCCCCGCCCCGCCCGCAGCCAATACGAAGACTTCATGCGCCACGTCCATGCCAACGGCGTGGCCAAGACCGACCGCACCGGCACCGGCACGAAGAGCGTCTTCGGCCACCAGATGCGCTTCGACCTGAATCAAGGCTTCCCGCTGATCACGACCAAGAAGGTGTTCCTGAAGGCGGTGATCCTGGAACTGCTGTGGTTCCTGAGCGGCGACAGCAACGCCCGCTGGCTGCAGGAGCGCGGCGTCACGATCTGGGACGAATGGGCCGCGCCTGACGGCGACCTGGGCCCGGTCTACGGCGTGCAGTGGCGCAATTGGCCGACGCCCGACGGCGGCCACATTGACCAGATCGCGCAGGTCGTGCAGCAGCTCAAGAGCAACCCGGATTCACGCCGCATCATCGTCAGTGCCTGGAACGTGGCCGAGTTGTCCAAGATGGCCTTGATGCCGTGCCACGCCTTCTTCCAGTTCTACGTCGCGCCGGGTGAATCGCCCTCGGCTCGCGGCCGGCTCAGCTGCCAGCTGTACCAGCGCAGCGCGGACATCTTCCTGGGCGTGCCCTTCAACCTCGCCAGCTACGCGCTGCTGACGCACATGATGGCGCAGCAGTGCGAGCTGGACG
>JAYUPO010000394.1:0-3208 GCA_043760085.1 Burkholderiales bacterium | reverse complement strand
ACTACCCGGGCTTGCCCAGCCACCCGCAGCATCACCTGGTGCAGCGCCAGATGCGTGGCGCCTCGGGCCTGTTGGCGTTCGGCGTGAAGGGCGGCGTGGCCGCGGGCGTGAGGTTCATTGAAGGCGCCCAGTTCATGAGCCACCTGGTGAATATTGGCGACACACGCACCCTCATCAGCCACCCGGCCAGCACCACCCACCGCCAGCTTGATGACGCGCAACAAATCGCGGCGGGTGTGTTGCCGGACATGATCCGCATCTCGGTGGGGCTGGAGCACATCGACGACATTCTTTGGGACATCGACCAGGCTTTGGCAAAGGCAAGCACATGAACATCCATGACCAAGACCTTGGCAAGAACGCCGCCAACTTTGTGGCCTTGTCGCCGGTGAGTTTTGTCGAGCGCAGCGGCGTAGTGTTTGCCGACCTGCCTGAGCGGCCGCTACGTGAGGATCAAAGTGCTCGCACCACGGCGTCCGACGCGAAGGCACTCTGATGAACGCCATGACAGAAGCTGTGTTGTTGAGCCAGCGCGATGCGCGCGGCGTGGTCACGCTCACGCTGAACCGGCCGGCGGCGTTCAACGCCTTGTCTGAAAGCCTGCTGGCGGCGTTGGCGCGCGAGCTGGCGGCACTGCAAGGCGATGAGTCCGCGCGCGTGCTGGTGCTGGCTGCCGCCGGCAAGGCCTTTTGCGCCGGGCACGACTTGAAAGAGATGCGCGCGCAACCGTCGGCCGAGTACTACCAAGCCCTGTTCAGGCGCTGCAGCGACGTGATGCTCGCCCTGCAAGCCTTGCCGCTGCCGGTGATCGCCCGCGTGCAAGGCGTGGCCACGGCGGCGGGCTGCCAGCTCGTGGCCATGTGCGATATGGCCGTGGCCGCGAGCACGGCGCGCTTTGCCGTGAGCGGCATCAACCTGGGCCTGTTCTGCGCCACGCCCAGCGTGGCCCTGGTGCGCAACGTTTCACGCAAGGCAGCGTTCGAGATGCTGGTGACGGGCGAATTCATCAGCGCCGAGCAAGCGCTCGAGCGCGGGCTGGTCAACCATGTGGTGGAACCCGCGAAGTTGGATGAGCGGCTCGAAACACTCATCAACTGCATCCTGCCCAAGCCGCGCGAAGCCCTGGCGATGGGCAAGGCGCTGTTCTATCGGCAAACCGACGCCGGCATCGCCGCGGCCTATGCCGATGCCGCCCAGACCATGGCCTGCAACATGATGCTGCCGTGCGCGCTGGATGGCGTGCAGGGGTTCATCAACAAGTAGGCGGCCATGGCATGAACGAACGGGGCTGACACCGCATCGGCCCGCAGCATTGATGACGCGCTGCGGGGCGCTGCCGCGTAGACTTCCCGCATGTTGATTTGCCCCGGTTGTAACGAAGAAAACCCACCCAAGTTTCGCTTGTGCGGGTACTGCGGCACGCCGCTACCTGGCGCGGCCGCGCCGTTGCCGGTGCATGAGGTGCGCAAGACGGTGACCATCGTCTTTTGCGACCTGCAAGGTTCCACCGCCCTGGGCGAGCGGCTCGACGCCGAAGCCCTGCACGAGGTGAAGGAGCGCTACTTCAGTGCCATGTCGGCGGAGATTTCGCGCCACGGCGGCAAGATCGAAAAGTACATCGGTGACGCCATCATGGCTGTGTTCGGCCTGCCGCGCGCGCATGAAGACGACGCGCTGCGCGCGGTGCGTGCTGCCGCCGCCATGGGCGCGGCGCTGGTGCAAGTCAACCGCGTGCTGGGCTTGCAGCATGGCGTGACCCTGGTGCAACGCATCGGCGTGAACACCGGCGAGGTGGTGGCCAACGATGCGCCGGGCGCTGATCAAAAACTCGCCACCGGCGACGCCGTGAACGTGGCCGCCCGGCTGGAGCAGGCGGCACAGGCCGACACGGTGTACCTGGGCGACCTGACCTACCGCCTGGTGCGCGACGCGGTGGAGGCCGAAGCAGTGGCGCCGCTCTATTTGAAGGGCAAGGCCCAGGCCGTGGCCGCCTGGCGGCTGCGCGCGGTGCGCGGCCTGGAGGGCAACCTGCGCCGCAGCGACACGCCCATGGTCGGGCGCGAGCCCGAGCTGGCGGCGCTGCAAAAGGCCTATGCCGAGGTCTGCCGCAGCGGTGTGACGCGGCTCGTCACCGTGGTGGGCGAGGCCGGCATGGGCAAGTCGCGCCTGGTGCTGGAGGTGGTGCATGGCATTGCCGCCGGCGCGCGGGTGTTGCGCGGGCGCTGCCTGCCCTACGGCGACAGCATCACGTTCTGGCCCGTGCGCAGCATGCTGGCCGAGGCCGCCGGCATCGGTGATGACGATTCGCCGCAAGCGGCCCAGGCCAAGCTGCTGGCCCTGCTCGGCCATGCCGACGCCGCCGCCCGCCTGGCCACGGTGGCCGGGCTGGCCGACACGCCGTTCCCCACCGATGAGCTGCACTGGGCGGTGAAAAAGTTCTTTCAAACGTTGGCCGAGCAGGGCCCGCTGGTGCTGGTGGTGGACGACCTGCACTGGGCTGAGCCCGCTTTGCTGGAGTTGATCGAGAAGCTGTTGCAGTCGCGCACCGCCAGCCCGATCCTGCTGCTGGGCACGGCGCGCCACGACCTGCTTGAGCGCCACCCGCAGTGGAGCCAAGGCGACAAGGCGCTGCGCCTGGTGCTGGCGCCGCTGAGCGACGCTGCCGCCGGCCAGGTGGTGGCGCATCTGCTGGGCGCGGCCGGTTGGCCGCAGGGCCTGGTGGCGCGCATCGTGCAGGCGGCCGAAGGCAACCCGCTGTACGTGGAGCAAATGCTGTCGATGTTGGTCGACAACGGCCAGTTGCGGCAGGAGGCTGGGCAATGGGTGAGCACGGGCGCGCTGGCCGACATCGCCGTGCCGCCCACCATCCAGGCCTTGCTGGAAGCGCGCCTTGACACATTGGCACGCAGCGAACGCGCCGCGGTGGAGCCGGCTTCGGTCATTGGCCTGGAATTCGCGCGCTCGGCCGTGCAGTCGCTGGCGCCGGTGGCCATGCGTGAGGGCATCGACGAGCAGCTCGGCAGCCTGGCGCGCAAGCAGTTCGTACAGCCCTCGCACAGTGCCGCCGCCGAAGTGGTTTACCGCTTCCACCATCACCTGGTGCGCGAAACCGTCTATGGCGGCCTGCTCAAGCGCGAGCGCGCTCACCTGCACGCTGAGTTCGTGCGCTGGGCAGACCGTGTCAACGCCGACCGCGACCGGGCTTTGG
>JAYUPO010000393.1:0-8271 GCA_043760085.1 Burkholderiales bacterium | reverse complement strand
CCGGCCGTGCTTTGCAACGCGATCGAGGCGTTGACGATGGTGTATTCAGACTGGAACGAATCAGGCTGCTGCTGCAAGTCGAAGTTGGTGCGGCTTTGCCAGCTCAGGTCGGCGCCGTAGTCGATGCTCAGCTTGCCCGACAAGGGCTGCGAATACTTCACGCGCAAGCTGGCCTTCCAGTCGGGCGAGAACGGCAGCGGCTTGCCGTTGATGTCGCAACTTGCCGCCGCGCCCACCGGGCAGGCGAAGGCTTTCACACGCGCCAGGATGTTGGCCAGGCCGGCGTTCACCGTCAGGCTGGGCGTGACGCGCGCGGTGAGGTCAAGCTCCACGCCCTTGGTCGACACCTTGCCGGCGTTGATGAGCCGCGTGACGATGACGCCATTCACCAGATCAGGCACGTTGGCCTGGTAGCCGTCGTAGTCGGTCTGGAACGCGGCCAGGTTCAGGCGCAGGCGCTTGTCGAGCAATTCGGTCTTCAGGCCCAGTTCATACGACTCGCTCTTTTCTGGCGCCAGGACGTTGTCTTGCGTAGGCGACATGTTGAAGAACACGTTGTACGCCGGGCCCTTGTAGCCGCGCGAATAGGTGGCGTAGGCCATCATGTCTTTAGACAGTTCGAACTGCGGCCCGATGCGGCCCGACACGGCGTTCTCGCGTGTGCTGCCGTTCACCGTGGCGCGCGTGGCGGCCACGCCAGGAATGCCCATGGCGCTGGCCACGCGGCCGTGGTAGTACGACAGGTCGTCTTGCGTGAAGCGCAAGCCCGCAATGCCCCGCAGCGTTTCGCTGAAGTTGAAGGTGCCCTCGCCGAACAGCGCCTTGCTTTTGGTGCGCACGCCGTAGGTGGCCACGCCGTTGTCGGTGGTGGTGGTGGCAGCGGTACACGGCACCAGGCCAGACGGCAGCGCGGGCTCGGCGCTGGCCGGGCAGCGCGTCACATCGCGGCGGTATTGCTCGTCGTTCTTGCCTTCAAAGTAATACAGGCCGGCCACGTATTCGAAGAACTGCTTGCGCGTCGAGGCCACGCGCAGCTCTTGCGAAGTCTGGGTGAAGTCGAGGTCGCCGCGGTCGGCCGTTTGATTGAACTGCCGGTACACCGTACCCAGGCGGTCCTGATCCTGGAACTGCGTGTTCTTCCACTTGCGCTGCGCGGTGATGGAGGTGAGCTGCAAGTCGCCCACAGTCCAATCCACTTGTGCAGACAAGCCCTGGTTGGTGTCGGCCACGCGCGTGTGCATCTGGCTGTTGATTTGCCGGTTGGTGGGCGAGGGCACCACCGGTGACACGGCCGCGGCAAACAGCGGGTTGGCGGTGGTGGCGTTGGTGGGGTAGGTGTGCACGTCGGTGGCGTAGGCCACGCCGGTGGGCGTGTCGTCCAGCGCCTTGGAATGGTCGGCGATCAGTGTGATCTTCAGGTCTTTGGTGGGGGTGATGTCGAGCCGGCCGCGAATGCCCTGGCGGTCGTAACCGTTGACCTTGCTGCCGTCGAACACATTGGTCACGTTGCCGTCGAACTTGGCGTCCATCAGCGACAGCGAGCCGCGCACCAGGTTGGGTGCGAGTTCACCCGACACGCCCGCGCGCACGCGGCGTTCACTGCCCTGGTATACGGACAGGTCGACATAGCCTTCGGTCTTCTTGCCCGGCGCACGGGTGACGATGTTCACCACACCGGCCGACGAGTTCTTGCCGAACAGCGTGCCTTGCGGGCCGCGCAGCACTTCAATGCGGTCCACCTCCACCAGGTCGAGCGTGGCCTGGCCGGGGCGTGCGGTGACCACGCCGTCGAGCACCAGCGACACCGTGGGCTCCACACCTGGCGAGGTGGAAATGGTGCCCACGCCGCGAATGAACAGCGCCGAATCCTTGTTCGACGCATTGGTGCGGAAGTTAACCGTAGGCATCTGCTGCACGATGGTGGACAGATTGTTCAGGTTCGACTCTTCAAGCTGCGCCCCGGTGACCACCGACACCGCGATGGGCGTGGTTTGCAGCGGCTGCGCGCGCTTGGTGGCGGTGATGACCACGGTTTCGAGCTTGCCGGTGTCGGGCGCCGGCGTTTGCTGGGCTTGCGCGGCGGTGGCGGCAACAGCGGTAATGGCGGCCAAGGCCAGCAGGTGCGGGCGGTGTGGCTGGCGGCGAGCGATATGGCGTGAAACAGTCATGGTTGTCTCCTGGGGTGAAGGGTGTGGCCGGGTGTCAGTAGATGTCCGGTTCCGGGGTCGGGTCGTTGCCCTGAAGAAAGTCGAAATCACAGCCCTCGTGGGCCTGGGTCACATGCTCTTTGTACAAACGCACATAGCCGCGCGTTGGCGTCGGCGCGGGGGCGCGCCACGCCGCGCGGCGGGCATCAAGTTCGGCCTCGCTAACATGCAGGTGCAGGCGCCGCGCGGCCACATCGAGTTCGATCTCATCGCCGCTGCGCACCAAAGCCAAAGGGCCACCCACGGCAGATTCAGGCGCAATGTGCAACACGCAAGCGCCGTAGTGGGTGCCGCTCATGCGCGCGTCTGAAAGCCGCAGCATGTCGCGCACGCCGCGTTGCAGCAGTTTGTGCGGAATAGGCAGCGCGCCCCATTCGGGCATGCCCGGCGCACCCACCGGGCCGGCGTTGCGCAACACGAGCACGGTGTTCTCGTCACAGTCAAGATTCGGGTCGGCCATCGCGGCCAGCATCTCGGGCTGGCTGTCAAACACCAGGGCGCGGCCACGGTGTTGCAGGAAGCGCGGTTCGGCGGCCGATGGCTTCATCACCGCGCCTTCGGGCGCCAGGTTGCCGCGCAGCACGGCCAGCGCGTTCGGGCTAACCGGCTGATCCAGAGGACGAATGACTTGAGGATCCAATACCTCGCGGCCTTCCAGCTCGGTGCGCCAGGTGCGGCCGCTGGCAGTTAACTCATCAAGCGACAAGGTGTGTATGAGTCGTGACATCAACGCCGGCAGGCCGCCTGCGTAATAGAAATCCTCCATCAGGAATTCGCCGCTGGGGAACAGGTTGGCCAGCACCGGCACCCGCCGGCCCACGGCATCCAGGTCATCAAGCGTGAAGGCCACGCCGGCACGCCGTGCCAGGGCAATGATGTGCACCGCGGCGTTGGTGGAGCCGCCCAGCGCCATTTGCACCGCCGCGGCGTTCAGGAACGCGCCGCGCGTGAGCAGCCGCTGCGGCGTGAGGTCTTCAAAGATCATTTGCACGATGCGTTCGCCGCAGCCTGTGGCCATGCGCGTGTGCGCGGCGTCCATGGCGGGAATGGACGTGCTGCCGGGCAAGGCCAGGCCGAGCGCTTCGACCAGCGCGGTCATGGTGCTGGCCGTGCCCATGGTGTTGCAGGTGCCGGGCGAGCGTGTCATCTTGGCTTCGAGTTGCAGCCATTCAGCGTCGGTGATCGCCCCGGCCTGGTATTCGTCCCAGAACATGCGCGTGTGCGTGCCCGCGCCGATGCGCCGGGTCTGGCCGCCCTTCACATGCCGATCATTCAGCATCGGCCCGGCGCTGCAAAACAGCGTGGGCAGGCCCATGCTGATGGCGCCCATCAGCGTGCCCGGGGTGGTTTTGTCGCAGCCGGCCAGCAGCACCACGCCATCCACCGGGTGCGAGCGCAACAGCTCTTCCACCTCCATGGCCAGCAGGTTGCGGTACAGCATGGTGGTGGGCTTGACCATCACTTCGCCCAGGCTCATGGCGGGCAGCTCGAAGGGCATGCCGCCGGCCATGAGCACGCCCTTTTTGATGGCTTCAGCGCGCTCGCGCAAGTGCGCATGGCAGGGCGACAAATCGCTCCAGGTGTTGACGATAGCCACGATGGGCTTGGCCATCACGTCTTCGCGGCGCAACCCCATTTGCTGCATGCGCTGGCGGTGCGCAAAGGCACGCATGCCCTGGGCCGTGAACCAGCGGCGGCTGCGCAGAGTGTTCAATGAGCGCAGCAGTTTTGTCATCGACGGGGCGTTGATGTTAGCGGTAACATGTCGATCATCGTATTGCGCCATGTCGGGCCGCACCATCCGGCGCATCCCTGATGCGTTGCTGTATTGCCATGCAACAAACCGACCCTTCAAACCCACTCGTTCCAGCGCGCGCGCGCCGCGGCCATGGCCGCGTCACGCTCGAAGACGTGGCGCTGGCCGCGGGCGTGACCAAGATCACCGTGTCGCGCTACTTGCGCGAGCCGCACAAGGTGGCCAGCGCCACGGCGCAGCGCATTGCCCTGGCGCTGGCCGAGCACGCCTACATGCCCAACAAGCAGGCCGGCATGCTGGCCAGCGGGCATTCACGCATGGTGGCGGCCATCGTGCCGTCGTTGGCCAATTCGGTGTTCGCCGAAACCGTGCAAGGCCTGGCCGAGGGCCTGCAAAGCGCGGGTTATGAATTGCTGCTGGCCGCCACCGGCTATTCGCAAGCGCGTGAAGAAGAACAGGTGCGCGCCGTGCTGGGCTGGTCGCCCGACGCGCTGGCCGTGACCGGCCGCCACCACACGCCGGCCGCGCGCGCGCTGCTGCGCGCCGCCGTGCAGGCCGGCACACCCATCGTGGAGATGTGGGACTGGCAGCCCCGCGCCGCTGAATTCACCCAGGTGGGTTTCAACCATGCCGAGGTGGGCCGCGCCATGGCGCAGCACCTGGCCGACGCCGGCCACCAGCGCCTGGCCTATGTGGACACCGGCGTGGCCGACGACTACCGCGCGCACGAGCGCGGCCAGGCCTTCATGGCCGCGGCGCGCGCGCGCGGTGCCACGGCGTTGGCCGTCACCGCGCCGCCGGGCGACGCCTTCGATGCCGGCCGCGCCGCACTAAGCGGCCTGCTCGATGCCCGCGGGCGGCCCAAGGTGGACGCTATTGCCTTCGCCAACGATCACCTGGCGTGCGGCGCGTTGCTTGAAGCCCAGGCGCGCGGTGTGCAGGTGCCGGGCCAGGTGGCGTTGATGGGTTTCGGTGACTTCCCATTGAGCCGGCAGTTAGGCCAGGGGCTCACCAGCGTGCGCCCGCCGCGCTACGAGATTGGCCACGAGACGGCGGCCACGCTGCTGCGTCAGTTGCAGGCATCAAGCCCGGCGCGCCGAGTGGTGGCCGGGCAGACGGTGTCTTGGAGCCTGGTTGAACGCGGCAGCACCGGGGCGCGATGAGCCCGATTCGAGGGCCGTGCGCGCCGCCGCCGCGCGGCGTTCAGTCGGCCTGAATCTTGGCCGTGCTGATGATGCGGCCCCAACGCTCGATTTCATCTTTGAGATAAGGCGCAAACTCGCGCGGCCCGCGCGCATCAACGCGAAAACCCTGGGTGCGGGCGCGCTCGTTGATCTCGGCCCCGCCCATGATGCTGAGCACTTCCGCGCCGAGCTTGGCCACCACGGCGTCGGGCGTGGCCGCGGGCACCATGATGGCCGTCCAGTTTTCAACCAACAACTCGGGCAGGCCGAGTTCGGCGGTGGTGGGCACATCGGGCACCAGGGCGTGGCGCTCCTTGCTGGCGATGGCCAGAGCGCGCAGCTTGCCGCTCTTCACGTGGGCAATGCTTTCGGGCATGTTGGAAAAGATCAGGTCGAGCTGGCCGCCGATCAGGTCGGTCATCGACGGTGCACCGCCCTTGTAGGGAATGTGCTGCACACCGGCCTTCACCAGGTTGGCAAACAGTTCCAGCGTCAAATGCGGTGGCGTGCCGTTGCCCGATGACCCGGCGTTGAACGTCTTGCCCTGGGCCGCTTGTGCGAGCAGTTCCTTGAAGTCTTTGATGGGGCTGGCCGCCGGCACCACCACCAGCATGGGCGAGCCGGCGAGCAGCGCCACGGGCTTGAAATCGCGCTGAAAGTCATAGGGCGCGCGGCCTTTGAACAGCGTGACGTTGGCGGCATGGGTGAGGGTGATGGCCAGCAGCGTGTGGCCGTCGCCTGGCGCCTTGGCCACGGCATCGGCGCCGATCTGACCGCCGTTGCCGGGCTTGTTGTCGATGACCACGGTGACGCCCCAGCGCGCGCCGAGTTGCTGGCCCACCAGTCGCGCCATCACATCGGTGAGCCCACCGGGCGGGAAGGGCACCACATAGCGCAAGCTGCTGCCGGCCTTGGGGTAGTCGGCCTGCGCCCAGGCCAAGCCAGGCAGCAAGCTGGTGGCCAGTAGCGCACAAGGTACTGCGAATGAAAGCAGGTGTCGTCTGTGCATGGCTGTGTGTCCTGATAAGAGGTTCACGCTGCCCAACTGGCCAGCATCGCGTCGGGCACGTTCAGGCCTTCGGCCTCGGCACGCAGGCGCAGCGCTTCGCGGCGTGCACCGGGCAGGCGCACGCCGTCGTCCTTCAGCAGTTCAGCAATCAGCACTTCAACCCGATCGAGGTACTGCGCGCTGCCGGCCAGCGCGCCGGGGTCGACCACGATGAAGGCCTGGCCGATGCGTGGCCGGTTGCCTTCATCGACAAAAAAGCTGCTGGCTTCAAAACCGAACTGGCCACCGATCAGCGCCGTGACCAACAGCTCCACCACCAGCGCCAGCATCGCGCCCTTGGGGCTGCTGGCTGCGCCAACGGGCAGCATTGAGCCGGTGAGGCCGGCCTGCGCATCCGTGGTGGGCTGGCCATCGGCATCCAGCGCCCAGCCCGGCGGAATGCTGCGGCCTTCCTTGGCCGCCACCATCAACTTGCCGCGCGCCACTTCACTCAGGCTCATGTCAATCAATAACGGCGCGCCGCTGCGCCGCGGGAATGCGGCGGCCACCGGGTTGGTGCCGAACACTGGGTGGCGGCCGCCGGCAAAGGGCATGGCGGCGGGCGAATTGGCAAAGCCCAGGCCCACCATGCCGGCCGCGGCCACGGCACGCAGATGATCGACCACCACGCCGCAATGATGGCTGTTGCACACGCCCGCAAACGCCACACCGTTGCTGCGCGCAGCGGCAATGGCTTGCGCAATGGCCAGGTCGCAGGCCGGGAAAGCCAGGCCTTCTTGCGCATCCACCAACAACGCGCCGCCCTTGCGCCGCAGCACCTGCGGCACCGCGGCACCATTGGCGCGGCCGTTGCGCAAATGCAAGGCGTACTGGGCGACGCGGCTCAGGCCATGCGAGCCCAGGTCTTGCGCCTGGGCCAAGACCAGGGCGCGCGCGGTGCTGGCCGCCATGGCCGGCGTGGCGCCTGCGGCTTGCAGCGCGCGGGCCACGGCCGCGCGGGCCTGCTCCAGGGTCATCTGGGTCATGTTGCCAAGGCCTCGGCCACGCGCTGCGCGATCATGAAACTGACCCGTTCATTGGCTTCGAACGTGACGCCGGCCACATGCGGTGTGAGCAGCAAGTTCGGGCAACCGTCGAAGTGAGCGGATGCGGGCAAGGGCTCGGCGGCGAAGACATCGATCGCCGCGCCGCCGAGATGGCCGCTGCGCAGCGCCGCAGCCAGCGACACTTCATCAACGATGCCGCCGCGCGCGGTGTTGATCAGCACCGCGCCCGGCTTCATTGCAGCAATGCGCTCGGCGTTGAACAGGCCTTTCGTGCCCGCCACCAGCGGCACATGCAGGCTCACCACATCAGACATGCGAATCACTTCATCCAGCCCCGCGCAGCGCACGCCGGTGTCGGCGTAGACAGGGTGGTCGGCATCCATCAGCGGGTCGAACGCCGCCACCTGCATGCCCACGCCGCAAGCCAGCCTGGCGGTGAGCTGGCCGATGGCGCCGAAGCCTATCAAGCCCAATGTTTTGCCGCCCACTTCACGGCCGTTGGACAAGGCATTGCGTGGCCACTGGCCCGCGGCCACGGCGGTGGTTGAGCCATAGGCGCCACGCAGCAGCAGCATGGCACTGCCCACCACGTATTCGGCCACGCTCAGCGCATTCGCGCCGCTGGCCGGAATGACCTTCATGCCACGCGCTGCGCAAGCCGGCACGTCGATGTTGTCCAACCCCACGCCCAGGCGGCCGATCACCTTGCACTGCGCCAATGCAGCGAGCAACTCGCCACGCACCTGGGTGCGGTTGCGCACGATGAAGGCCTGCGCCGTGGCGGCTTCATGCAGCATTCGCGGTGCGTCGTCAACCAGCGCCGGGTCGTACAGCACTGCGTGCGTGGCGGCGAGTTGCGCCACGGCGCGCTCGTCCATGAATTCAGTGATGACGATGCGCGCCATGCTGTTGCTTAAGAAGTGAATGGCTCAGGCCGACTCGTACAGCCGCGTGAGCACGAATTCGCGGTGGCCCAGCGCCTCGGCGGCGGTGAGGCGGCCGTTGGCGGTGCGCAGCATGTTTTCAAGCAAGCTGTCGCCGGCCTGGTCGAGCGTGAGCTCGCGCTGCA
>JAYUPO010000392.1:0-8284 GCA_043760085.1 Burkholderiales bacterium | reverse complement strand
GGTGGCGCCGGCGCGGGCGGGGCCGGTGCGGCCACGGGCGCCGGGGGCGGGGCGATGGCCACGGGCGGGGCCGGTGGCGGCACCACCTGGGTGGTGGTGATCACCGGCGCCGGCGTGGGCGGCGGGTTCACTTGCACCTCGGGCGGTGGCACGAACGAAGGCGGCGGCGGCGCGAACTTGGGCGGAGGCGGCAAGTTCTCGGGCGGCGGCGGAGGCGGTGGCTTGACCTCTTCAATGATCTTGGTTTCGATCGGTGCCTTGATGACGTCAACCACCTTGCGTGCCAGCCCGCTGACCAGGGCCCAACCCAACAGCAGGTGCAGCACCACGACCACCGTTAACCCGCTGAGGTGCTTGCCCGGATTGCGTTGTTGTTGGGCGTAATCCACTTGATACCTCCGCATGCTGGCCGCACCCGTTGCGGGCTGCCAGCAGGCTTGTCTCATGTTTGCATTGCAGGCCTCGCGGGCCTCAATCGTGGCCAGCGCGTGGCCTCGCTTGAAGGGAAGGGACTATAGCGGTTGGGGTCTGGCCTCTGACTCAGTGCATGCCCGATGGCGCTTGTTTGGCGCGGCACTTGCCATCGCCATCATTGGTCACACTGGCGCTGCATCGGTGAGCTGCCTGCCGGCATGGGGCAGCAGCCGTGACGTGGCCAGATAAGCCTGGCGGAAGCTCTCGAAATCGCCTTCGTCTGCCGCCTCGATCTCGGCCTGTGCGCGCAGCGAAACCTGCACGGCTTCTTGCGCCACCTGTCGCGCCGCCGCGGGCCACGGCAGCTCAAGCATGGCGAGGCGGTTTTGCCGGCTGCGCTCGGCCACGAAGGCCAGGTGCGAATCGGCGTGGCTGCGCTGCATCTCAGCCAACACGCGCGCGCTGGGCAGTTGCGCCATGTTGCGCAAGCGTTCGCCGGCTTGCGCCAAGGCCAGCGCATGGTCGCCCTGGCCGTGCAGGGCGTCCAGGCGCTGCGCAATGGGCTGGCACTGCTCGATCAGGTGTTGCGCCCACTCCAGCAAACTGACCTGGCCGGCACCGTGCAGCAGGCGCAGGCCCGGCTCGCGCCCGCGCGCGGCCACCAGATGCTGGTTCACCCCGAGCATGGCGATTTCGGCGGGCGTGTCGGGTGGGCTGTCGTGCAGCAGGCAGTGCAGCAGGAAGATGTCGATGAAGCGCATAGTGTCGGCCGCGATGCCGACGCTTTCGAACGGATCCAGATCCATGCAGCGCACTTCAACATATTCCACCCCGCGCTGGCGCAGCGCATGCAAGGGCCGCTCGCCGCGGTGGATCACCCGCTTGGGCCGGATCGCGCCATAGAACTCGTTCTCGATCTGCAGCAAGGTGGTGCTGAGCTGGCGGTACTCGCCGCCGGGGCCGCGCAAACCGATGGCTTCATAGGCCGGGTAAGGCCGGGTCAGTGCCTCGTGCAACGAAGCGGCGTAACTTTCCAGGTTGTTGTAGCTCACCGCCAGCGTGGCCTGGGCGTCGCTCTGGTAGCCCAGCCGGCCCATGCGCAACGAGGTGCCGTGCGGCATGTACAGCGTGTGCGGGCTCAAGGGCTGCAAGGCATGCTCGCGGCCATCGACAAAGCTCTTGCACACCGCGGGCGAGGCGCCGAACAGCAGCAGCAGCAAGAAGAAGTGGCGGCGGAAATTGCGTATCAAGTCGAAGTAAGCCTGATCGCCGACGCCGGGCATCGACCAGTTGTAGTGGATGCCCGAAATGGTCTGCATGCGCCGGCCGTAGCGGTGGCCCAGGCCCATGCGGTAGGCGGTCTTCATGCGCCCGATGTTCGAACTGCCGTATTGGCCCAGGGGAATCAACTCATCGGCCGGCAACTTGCACGGCATGCTGGCCACCCACATTGATTCGTCACCGATGGCTGCATACGTGGCCTGGTGGATGCGCACGAGTTCGTCCAGGCAGGCCTGCGCGCTGCCGTTCACGCCGCTGATCAACTCCAACTGCGCTTCGCTGAAGTCGGTGGTGATGTGCGGGTGGGTCAGGGCCGAGCCCAACTGCGCCGGGTGCGGCGTGGTGGCCAGCAAGCTGCGGGCATCGACGCGCAGGCTTTCCTTTTCAACGCCGCGCTGCATCTGGCCCAGCGCTTTGTCGGGCAGGGCGGCCAGGCGTTGCTTGATGCTGTCCATGGGCGAGGGCGGGCGTTTGAAGGGGCGCGACGGTAGCAGATGCGTCGCTACTGCGCAGGCAGCGGGGCATGCGTTGCCGGCGCTTCAGCCAGGAAGGCCACGGCCTGCGCCAGCCCCGGGCCGTGCGGCAGCTTGAGCACCTGCATGGCCGCTTCAATGCCGCCCAGGCAGCCCAGCACCATCGCTGGATTCAAGTCACCCAAGTGGCCAATGCGAAACACGCGCCCGGCCAGCGGGCCCAGGCCGCCGGCCATGGCCACCTGGAAGCGTTCGCGCGCCAGCGTGCGCAAGCTTTCGGGGTCGAAGCCTGCAGCCACCTTGATGGTGGTGACGGACACTGAGCGTGCCGCCGCCTGGCGCGCAAAGAAGTCAAGCGTGCCCGCCTGCGACCAGCCTTGCACGGCGGCCTGCACCGCGCCGGCGAGCAGGCGGTGCCGGGCAAAAACGTTTTCCAGGCCTTCGGCGGCGATCAACCCCAGCGCCGCGCGCAGGCCCATCAACAGCGCATGCGGTGGCGTGCCGCAGAACTTGCGGTAGCTCAGGTCATTGGCGCGCAGCGTCCAGTCCCAATAAAAGCGTGGCGTGCGGTTGCGGTTGGCCACCGCCATGGCGTGCGCGTCGGCGGCCACGAAGGCCAGCCCCGGCGGCACCATCAGCCCCTTTTGCGAGGCACCCAGCACCACGTTGGCTCGCAGTGCGCGCATGTTGAAGGGCGTGGCCGCCAGCGAAGCCACCACGTCGACCACGAACAGCGCCGGGTGGTCGGCGTCGTCGATGGCCTGGCGCAGCGGCGCCAGTTCGCTGCTCACGCCGCTGGCGGTGTCGGTGTGGACCACGAACACGGCCACGATCTCGCGCTTCACATCCGCGCACAGCGCTTCGGTCAGCGCCGCGGCGTCGATCGGCTCGCCCTCGCGCCACGGCGTGCGCACCACGCGCACGCCCAAGGCTTCTGTTTGCACCGCCCAGCTCTCCGAGAAGTGCCCAGTGCCCGCCACCAGCACCGCCTGGCCCGGCGCGGCAATGTTGCTGACCACCGCCTCCCATGCGCCGTGGCCGTTGGCGGCGTAGAGGAAGACGTTGGCATCGCCCGCGTGCATCAAGGCCTTCAAACCTTGTTCGCAATCGTGGATGAGTTCATCGACCCGCGGGTCGCCCAAGTCCATGGGCTGCTGGCTCATGGCGTGCTGCACGGCTTCAGGCACGCGGGTGGGCCCGGGCGAATGCAGGAAGCGGTGGCCGGGAATGCGGTGGGGCAAGGTCATGCGAGATTCAAGTTCAGAGCGGGCGGGCATGGTAGGTGAGGCTGGCTCAGGCCCGCTGGCCATGGAAGGCGCCGCCATCCACATGCAGCACCTGCCCGGTCAACCAGGCGGCCTGTTCGCTGCACAGGAACACCACCGCGTTGGCGATGTCTTCGCCGCTGCCGCAGCGGCCCAGCGCAATGCCCTTTTGGATGTAGGCGTCCCAGGCCGCGCCGCGCGGCATGCCGTCCATGCGGCTGGTGTCCACCAGGCCCGGCGCCACGCCATTCACGCGCACGCCATGCGGCCCGAGTTCACCGGCCATGATGGTGGTGAGCGCATTGATGGCGGCCTTGGACGCCGAGTACGCGGCCGAATTGGGCAGCAGCGCGCGCGCCACCACCGAGCTGATGTTGACGATGGCCCTGCCCGGGCCCTGGCGCAACATGTCTTGCGCGAAACGGCGCGACATGTAGAACGTGCCGTCCAGGTTGACGTCGAGCACCCGGTGCCATTGCGCGATGGGCAACTGCGCCACGGGTTGCCGGTCTTCACCGCGGTGCGAGCCGGCGTTGTTGACCAGGAAGTCGACACGGCCGAACTCGGCGTGCACGCGCGCGGCCAACTCATCCACGGCGCCGGCGTCGGCCACGTCGCACACCAGCGCCAGTGCGCGCCGGCCCAAGGCGCGTACTTCATCGGCCACGCTGTCCACGTCGCGCCAGAGCGCGGCCTGTTCATCGGCGGGGTAGCGGTCGGGCGTGCGGCCGCTGCCGGTGAGCACCACATCGCAACCGGCACGTGCCAGGGCCACGGCGATGGGCCGGCCAATGCTGCGCATGCGCCCGGCACCGCTGACCACCGCCACCTTGCCGGCAAAGCCGGTGAGTTCGAACGTCATGATGGGTCCCGGTTTGATTAATTGACGATGCATGCTATGCCGGCGCAAGGGGCCGGCGCGGTGGGTAGGGGGCTGAATTCCCCTTAAGGCCGCACATCAAGCTGCCGGTTACAGTGGGCTGGCATCACTGCACGCCGGAGGCTCCCATCACGCACCGTTGCGCCACAGCGTCGCTGCTTCACTTGGCCATACAAGTTGGCGCTGGCCCATGAAGCCGGCCCTGGTGTTGCTGCACGGCATGCTCAACCACCCCGGCGTGTGGCAAGACGTGCGCGCGGCGTTGGCCAGCGCTGCCAGCGTGCACCTGCCACGCCTGACCGAGCAGACCAGCATCGCGCAGATGGCGGCTGATGCCTGGCAAGCCTTGGCGCAATTGCCGCCGGCAACGCCGGTGGTGCTGGCGGGCCACTCCATGGGTGGCTACGTGGCCATCGAGATGTTGGCGCAGGCGCGTCGCCCCGTGGCGGCGCTGGCGTTGGTCAGCACAAACACAGCGCCCGAGCCGGCTGAAAACCACGCCGCGCGCGAGCGTTTGATGGCGGCGCTGGAACAACGTTTCGAGCTCACGCTGGACAGCTTCATTCCCCTGAACCTGTGCACGCACAGTGCCGGCAATGCGGCCATCACCCAAGCCATGCGCCGGATGATGGCCGAGGTGGGGCCGCAAGCGGCGGTGCGCCAGATCCGCGCGCTGATGGCGCGAAGCGACCACCGCGCGCTGCTGGCCGGCTTGAGCCCGCCGGGCCGCCCCAAGGGCGAATACCGGAGGGCGCAGCCTGAAGGTACACCAGTGTCGCTGCCCGTGCTGGTGGCCTGCGGCCGGCACGACCAGGTGCTGCCGCTGGCGCTGTCGCAAGCCAGCGCCGCGTTGATACCCGGCGCCGTGCTGGCGGTGCATGAAGACAGCGGCCACATGCTGCCGCTGGAACGCCCGGCTGAACTGGCCGCGCAGTTGCAGCAACTTGTGCAACGGTTGACATAAGGCAAAAGCCATGCTGGCCACCAACCGCCGGGGCATCGTGTTGATGTGCGCGGCCATGGCCTGCTTCATCATCAACGACGCCTTGGTGAAGTGGGTCAGCCAGGCTTTGCCCAGCGCGCAGATCATCTTCATCCGCGGCGTCATGGCCACGCTGCTGGTGTGGGCCGTGGCGCGCGCCAGCGGCCAGCGCCTGGTGGGGCGTGAATTGATCCAGGGCCCGGTGGCGGTGCGTTCGCTGGTCGAGGCGGCCGGCTCGCTGATCTACCTGATCTCGCTGTTCAACCTGCCCTTGGCCAACGCCACGGCCATCAACATGGCCGCGCCGCTGGTGCTCACCGTGCTGGCGGTGCTGTTCCTGCACGAACAGGTCGGCGCCTCGCGCTGGGTCGCCGTGGCGCTGGGCTTTGCCGGCGTGCTGTTCATCATCCAGCCCAGCGCCAGTGGTTTCAACGGTTATGCCTGGCTGTGCCTGGCCGGCACCTTGTTCCATTCGGCGCGCGACCTGCTCACGCGGCGCATCTCGCCCAGCGTGCCGTCCATCGCCATCACGCTGGCCGCGGCGCTGTCGGTCACCGTTGCCGCGGGCGTGTGGTCGTTGTTCCAAGGGTGGGTGATGCTGAACGCGCGCACGGTGGCCGCGCTGGGCCTGGCCTCGGTGTTTTTAGCCGCCGGCTACCACTGCATCATCAGCAGCATGCGCCAGGGCGACATGTCGGTGGTGGCGCCGTTTCGCTACGTGGGCCTGCTCTTCGCCGTGGCCTTGGGCTATCTCGTTTGGGGTGATGTGCCCAACGCCATGGCCTGGTTCGGCATTGCCTTGCTGGTGGGCTCGGGGCTGTATCTGCTGCACGGGCCGCCGCGCTGATCCGGCGGGTAGACTGCCCGCTAGCAACAACGTGGGCATGCCATGGGGCCATTGAAGGGTTTGCGCGTGATCGAGCTGGCCGGCATCGGCCCGGGCCCGTTTTGCGCGATGTTGCTCGGCGACATGGGCGCCGACGTGATCCGCATCGACCGCATCGAAGCCAGCGGCCTGGGCATTCCCAGCGCGCCGCAGTTCGACATCACCGGCCGCAACCGGCGGTCCCTCGCGCTCGACCTGAAGCAAGCCGCGGCGCGCGACGTGGTGCTGCGGCTGGTGGAACGCGCCGACATGCTGATCGAAGGCTTTCGCCCCGGCGTGGCCGAACGCCTGGGCCTGGGGCCACTGGATTGCCAGGCGCGCAATGCCAGGTTGGTGTACGGCCGCATGACGGGCTTCGGCCAGCACGGCCCCTTGGCTCAGGCCGCGGGGCACGACCTGAACTACATCGCCCTCAGCGGCGCCTTGCACGCCATCGGCCCGGCGGGCAAGCCGGTGCCGCCGCTCAACCTGGTGGGCGACTACGGCGGCGGCGCGCTGTACCTGGCCATGGGCTTGCTGGCCGCGCTGCATGAAAGCAAGACCTCGGGCCGCGGCCAGGTGGTCGACGCGGCAATGGTGGATGGTGCGGCGTCGCTGATGTCGGTCTTCTACGGCATGCATGCCGCGGGCCGGTGGAGCGATGAGCGCGGCGCCAACCTGCTCGACGGCGGCGCGCCGTTCTACGACACCTACAAAACCCGCGACGGCCAGTTCGTGGCCATCGGCGCGCTCGAACCCAAGTTTTTTGCTGAACTGCTGCAGCGCCTGGGGTTGGCCGACAGCTGGGCCGCACGCCAGCAAGACCGCAGCCAATGGCCCGCATTGCGCGAAGCCCTGGCCGGCGCCGTGGCGCAGCGCACGCGCGCCGAATGCTGCGCCGTGCTCGAAGGCACCGACGCCTGTTTCGCACCCGTGCTCACCCTGGCCGAAGCGCCGCAGCATGCGCACGCCGTGCAGCGCCAGGCCTTCGTCACGGTGGGCGGTGTGGTGCAGCCCGCACCGGCGCCACGCTTTGAGCGCACGCCCAGCGCGTTGCCGCGGGCCACGCCGGCCGCGGGCGAACACAGCCAGGCCTTGCTGGCCGAATTCGGCTTCAGCGCGGCCGAGATCGCGGCGCTGCAAGGTGCCGGGGTGACGCGCTAGTCATGAGCGAACAAATGGATCCCAGCCCGCTCGACAACATCCGCATCGCGGCCTCGCTCATGGTGCTGCGCGACGGCGCGCAGGGTGTGGAGGTGTTGTTGATGCGCCGGCCCGAACGCGGCAGTGACGACTTTCGCAGTGGCATGTGGGTCTTCCCCGGCGGTGTGGTGGACCCCGGCGACGTTGAACTGGCCGCGCACTGCCACGGCTTGAGCGAGGAACTGGCCCGCACGCGCCTGGGTGACGCGGCCGGCAGCCAGCGCCACTTTGCTGCCGCGCTGCGTGAATGCTTTGAAGAAGCCGGCGTGTTGTTCGCCTGCGGCCGCGACGGTGCGGCGGTGGATGTGGCCGCGCGGCATGACGAGTTGATGGACTGGCGCCACCGCGTTCACGCCGGCCAGGCCAGCCTCACGGCGATGCTCAGCCAACTGAACTGGCAGCTCGACTTGCGTGAGCTGGCCTTCTTTGCCCACTGGCTGACGCCGCCGACACGGCCCAAGCGTTTCGACACCCGCTTCTTCGTGACCCGCATGCCCAAACAACAGCGTGCACAGGCCGATGAGCGTGAGGCGCTGGAACTGCGCTGGGTGCTGCCGGCACAGGCGGCGCTGCCCGACAGCGGCCTGAACATGCTGCGCGTGACGCGCCACCTGCTCGGTCAACTGGCCGGTTTTGCATCGGCCCAGGCCGGCTGCGAGCAGGCACGCGCCGCACAGGGCGTGAACCGCATCAGCCCGGATTCACACCAGGCCTGACGCATCACCAATCATCAATCAGGCATCGACCCAACGGCCATCCGCCAACACCTGGTGCGGCCGGAAGCGCGCCTTGTAGGCCATCTTCGGGCTCTTTTCAATCCAGTAGCCCAGGTACACATGCGGCAGCTTGAGCAGCCGGGTCTGCTCAATCTGCCACAGCACGCTGTAGGTGCCGTAGCTGGTGAGCGGCTCGGGCTCGTAG
>JAYUPO010000391.1:0-3215 GCA_043760085.1 Burkholderiales bacterium | reverse complement strand
CAACGCCCAGGCTGGCGAAGTGCTTCACCTCGTCCATCACCGCGGCCACGTGCAGCAGCGCCTTGCTCGGAATGCAACCCACGTTCAGGCACACGCCGCCCAGCGTGGCATAGCGCTCCACCAGCACCACCTTCAGTCCCAGATCGGCGGCGCGGAAGGCCGCCGAATAGCCGCCCGGGCCGGCGCCCAGCACGAGCAGGTCACATTCGAGATCGACCTTGCCGCCGAAGCTGGCCGCCGCCGGCGCGGCAATGGGCAGTGCGGCAACCGGCGGCGCGGCCGGGGTGCTCGCCGCGGCAACCGGCGGCGTGGCCGGTGCCGCCGCGGGCGCAGGTGCAGCCGCTACGGCTTCCAGCATCAACACCAGCGAGCCCTGGTTCACCACGTCGCCCATCTTCAGCGACAGTTCCTTCACCACGCCCGCGGCGGGCGATGGAATCTCCATCGACGCCTTGTCAGACTCCACGGTGATGAGCGACTGCTCCTTGGCCACCGTGTCGCCGGGCTTGACCAGCAGTTCGATCACGGCCACGTCCTTGAAGTCGCCGATGTCCGGCACACGCACTTCCATCAGATCCATTTGTCTATCCCTTCAGCTTCAGGGTATGGGCCTTCACCGGCCCGGCGGAGTTCTTGTCGAATTCATTGCCCGCGCGAACGCCGAGTTCGGCCACTTCGCGCGCATTGCGGCCACGTTCATAGCCGGAAAACATGGCCCCCAGCGCAAAGCTGCGCCCGGAGCCAATGGCCCAGAAACGGTCGAACTCGAAGACCTCGCGGTACGAGTACACGCCGAACAGGCCGCTGGCGTTGGCGATGAGCACCGTGAACTGGCTGCTCTCGTACGGGTCATCGTCGTCTTCCTTCGGGTTCAGGTAGTACTGTTCCTTGAGCTTGGGGTGCAGCTTGAGGAAGGTTTCGAAAACATCTTCGCGCGTGTGCAGTTTCAGGTCTTCCGGAGCCAGCGCGCCCAGCGCCTTGCGCAGCACCGCAAAGTGCGCCGTGCTGCCCGCCATGCCGACCCACGAGTCGCCGAACTGGAACACCTTGTCGTTGGCCTCGTAGCCATGCGACATGCGCGTGTCGCCGAAGGTGACCAGCGAGTCGGCCGCAATGGCGACCTGCGTGCCCTTGCGCACGACGCAGATGGTGGTCATCAATGCCTTACAGCAGGATGCGGCGGAAGTCGGTCAGCAGGCCACCGAAGTAGGCATTGAAGCGCGCCGCGGCGGCGCCGTCCACGGCGCGGTGATCCCAGCTCAGGCTCAGCGGCAACATCAGGCGCGGCTGGAAGGCCTTGCCGTCCCAGACCGGTTCAGTGCTGCTCTTGCACACGCCCATGATCGCCACTTCTGGAGCGTTAATGATGGGCGTGAAGTAACGCCCGCCAATGCCGCCGAGGCTGCTGATTGAAAAGCAGCCGCCGCTCATGTCGGCCGGGCCCAGCTTGCCATCGCGCGCCTTCTTGGCCAGTTCGCCCATCTCGGTGCTGATCTCGTACACGCCCTTCTTGTCGGCGTCTTTGATCACCGGCACCACCAGGCCATTGGGCGTGTCGGCAGCGAAGCCGATGTTGAAGTAGCTCTTCAGCACCACTTCGTCGCCATCGAGCGAGGCATTGAAGTCAGGGAATTTTTTCAGCGCCGCCACCGCGGCCTTGATCATGAACGCCAGCATGGTGACCTTGATGCCGGCCTTTTCGTTTTCCTTGTTGAGCTGCACGCGAAAGGCTTCAAGCTCGGTGATGTCGCAGTCATCGTGATTCGTGACATGCGGTATCACGACCCAGTTGCGGTGCAGGTTGGCGCCGCTGATCTTCTTGATGCGCGACAGCGGCTTGCGTTCGATGGCGCCGAACTTGGCGAAGTGAACCTGCGGCCAGGCCAGCAGGCCGGGGAAGGCACCGCCCGCGGCGCTTGGCGCTGCGGCCGACTTGGCCTTCTGCGCTGCGGTTTGCGCAGCGCCAGACATCACGCCCTTGACGAAGCCCTGCACGTCAACCGCCGTGATGCGGCCCTTGGGCCCGCTGCCCGCCAATTCGTTCAGCGGCACGCCCAGCTCACGCGCAAAGCGGCGCACGGAGGGCGATGCATGCGGCAAGCCCGCAGCGGGCGCGGCGGGTTGATGCGCGGGCACGGCGGCGGCAGGTGGTGGTGGTGGTGGAACCGCCGCAGGCGCAGGCGCAGCAGCGGGCTCTGCCGCGGCCGAGGCTGGCGCCGCCGCGGCCGCTGTTGGCGCCGGTGCGGGCGCCGCCGCGGCCGGTGCTGCCGCCGTTGCAGCGCCAGTTTCCAGCAGCACCAACAGCGTGCCCTGGTTCACCTTGTCGCCCAACTTGATCTTCACGTCTTTCACCGTGCCGGCGTGCGACGACGGAATCTCCATCGACGCCTTGTCGCTCTCCACCGTGATGAGCGACTGCTCGGCCTTGATCACATCGCCGGCCTTGACCAGCAGCTCAATGACCTCAACGTCTTTGAAGTCGCCGATGTCGGGCACTTTCACTTCAACCATGGCCATGGTGTTTGTCTCCGTTTTTTGGGCTTAGGCGAGCAGCGGGTTGACGCGGTCGACGTTGATGCCGTACTTCTTGATCGCCTCGGCCACCTTGGCAGCAGGCACCGTGCCTTCGTCGGCCAGCGCCTTGAGCGCGGCCACCACGATGTAGTGGCGGTTGATCTCGAAGTGTTCGCGCAGCTTGTGGCGGAAGTCGCTGCGCCCAAAGCCGTCGGTGCCCAGCACCTTGTAAGTGCGGCCCTTGGGGATGAAGGCGCGAATTTGCTCGGCGTAGTTCTTCATGTAGTCGGTGCTGGCGATCACCGGGCCGGCGTGCGGCGCGAGCTGCTGCGTCACGAACGGCACGCGCGGCCCATCGGTGGGGTGCAGCAAGTTGAAGCGCTCGCAGTCCTGGCCGTCGCGTGTGAGTTCGTTGAAGCTCGGGCAACTCCAGACATTGGCCGCCACGCCCCATTCCTTCTCAAGCAGCACTTTGGCGAATTGCGATTCGCGCAAGATGGAGCCCGAGCCCAGCAGGTTGACGCGCGGCGTTTTCTTCGCACATTCTTCCAGCAAGTACATGCCCTTGATGATCTGCGCTTCAGTGCCCGGCTTCAGGCCCGGCATGGGGTAGTTCTCGTTGAGCAAGGTGATGTAGTAGAAAACGTTGTCCTGCTCTTCCACCATGCGCTTCAGGCCGTGGTGCAGGATGATGCCCACCT
>JAYUPO010000390.1:0-3215 GCA_043760085.1 Burkholderiales bacterium | reverse complement strand
ATGAAAGTCTTGGTTTGCAGCTTGAACAGCTCGCCGGCCAGGTGGTGCGAGGTGCCGTTGCCGGCCGACGCGTAGTTGTACTTGCCGGGGTTCTTGCGCAGCAGCGCCAGCAAACTGGGCAGGTCGGTGGCGGGGACGCGGCCCGGGTTCACGACGATGACTTGCGGCACGCTGGAAATCAGCCCCACGGGGATGAAGTCTTTCTCGATGTCGTAGTCGAGCTTGGGGTACATGGCCGGCGCAATGGTGTGGTGCACCGCGCCCATGAAGAAGGTGTAGCCGTCGGGCGCCGCGCGCGCCGCGATGCCGGCCCCCAGCGTGCCGCCGGCGCCGCCGCGGTTGTCGATGATCACCTGGCGACCCAGGTTCTTGGTCAGGATGGTGGTCAGGGGCCGGGCAAAGGCATCGGTGCCGCCACCGGCCGGGAAGGGCACGACGATGGTCACCGGCTTGGCCGGCCAGGCGCCTTGCGCGGCCACCCACGGTGCCGCGCCGGCCAGCAGCAGGGCCGGCAGGGTGTTGATCAACGTTCGGCGCATGGGGGCAGTGAGCTTGGGCATGAGGGGTGTCTCCGGTTTACAGCAAGGCCTGCACCGCGCGTGAGCGGGCGACTTCGCCTTGCATGAATTTTTCGTGGCTGGCTTCGATTTTTTCCAGGTCGTACAGGTAGTTCACCATCAACCCGAAACTCTGCTTCAGGCCGGCAGGGGCCAGGTTGGCGCTCAGGTTCAGGCGTTCCAGCCGGGCGCCATTGTCGAGGTGAAAACGCGCCACCGGGTCGCCCGCCGGGGTCGGGGAAAGGCGCAGAAGATAGGCCGTTGCCAGGGCCAGCAGGGCGCGTTGCGACTGGGCGTCGAGTTTGTCCTGTGCACTGGGCAGTTTGAGTTCATGCAACTCGCCGTTCACCGCCTGGCCCAGCCGCAGCCGAGCGGCATGCAGCTCGACCACGTCGTTCTTTTTTACCCCGGGCAGGGCCGCGAAGTCGGGCTCGCTCAACAGCCAGTTGGCAAAGCCCGGCACGGGCGACAGGGTGCAAAACGTGCGCAGGCGCGGAATTTCGCGCTGCAACTGTTCGGCCACGCTCTTGGTGAGAAAGTTGCCGAGCGACACGCCGCGCAGGCCCGGCTCGCAATTGCTGATGCTGTAGAAGCAGGCCACGCGGTACTTGTCGCCCAGCAGCGGGGTGCTCGACTTGTCGATCAACGGCGCGATGGCCGCGGGCATGTCGGGCAACAGCGCCACTTCGACAAAGATCAGCGGCTCGCCGGGCAATTGCGGGTGGAAGAAGGCGAAGCAGCGGCGGTCGGGCTGCAAGCGGCGGCGCAGATCGTCCCAGCCATCGACGGCGTGCACGGCCTCGTGGTGGATGATGCGTTCGAGCAGCGCCGCCGGCGAGTTCCAGTCGACCCGCTGCATCCGCAGAAAACCCGGGTTGAACCACGAGGTGAGCAGGTGCAGCAGGTCGGCTTCGAGTGCGCTCAATTCAGCATGCTTGGGCAGGCGCGTCAGCAAGGCGCGGCGCAGGCGCAGGATGGTGGCGGTGCCACCGGGCACGCGGTTCAGCCGGCGCAGCAATTCCTGGCGCGCCGGCTCGGCGCTGCGCGTCAGGGCGATCAGGTTGGCCGCGTTGCGGTCTTCGCTGTAGGCCTGGGCGCAGCGCAGCACGGCCTGCGGGTCGGGGCTCAGGTCTTTGGCCAGGTAGTCGAAAAACGCGTCGAGCTGCCAGCCGTCAAGCTCGTCAATGCGTTCGACAAGGTCGCGCGCGATGACCACGCTGTTGCTTTCACCGCGCTCGGACAGCAGCCGCTTGCAGCCCAGCACGACCGAACGCAGCAGCTTTTCGCCGCGCTGGCGGGCGCTGGCCTTTCGCAGTTCATCGAGCATGGGCATCTGGCGCGCCGCGGCCGGCACCGAAGTCTTGATCTGCGTTTGATTATGTGTGGTGCCGAGGCGTCGCGTAGACCGTAGCATCGCGGCTGGAATCCACACTTGCCTGACCATGAACAACCCCGCCGACACCGCCACCGATCTTTCCTTCGACGTCACCGAAGCCAACTTCCGCACCGAGGTGCTCGAACGCTCGATGCACGTGCCCGTGCTGCTGGACTGCTGGGCGCCCTGGTGTGGGCCGTGCAAGAACCTCAAGCCGGTGCTGGAAAAGCTGGTGCAGGAATACGGCGGGCGCTTCGTGCTGGCCAAGATCAACACCGACGAGGCGCCGCAGGTTTCGGCGGCCTTGCAAGTGCGCAGCATTCCGCTGGTGGTGTTGATTTCCGGCGGCCGGCCGGTGGATCAATTCACCGGCGCCCTGCCCGAAGCGCAGGTGCGTGCCTTCCTGGACAAACACCTGGGTCCACAGGTCAACCCGGCCGACGAGTTGCGCGCCCAGGCCGCGCAGGCTGAACCGGCCCAGGCCGAGGCGCTGTTGCACGAGGCCTTGACCATCGAGCCCGGCCACACCGAAGCGGCGCTGGACCTGGCCACGTTGTGGATCGAGCAAGGCGCCTTGCCTGACGCCAAGGAGCTGCTGCAAGGCATGGCGCCGGCGCAGCGCAACGAACGCCATGCCGCGCTGACCAAGCGCATCGCCCTGGCCGAGCACCGCCCACCGGGCGACCCCAAGGCGCTGGACGCGCGCATCCAGGCCAACCCGAAGGACTTCGAGGCCCGCTTTGCCCGCGCTGCGCTGCATGCCAGCGACGCCGAGTTCGACGCCGCGTTCGACCAGTTGCTCGAAGTGGTGCTGCGCGACAAGGCTGAGTGGCGCGAAAAGGCACGCTTGCAGTTGGTGGAGTGGTTCGACCTGTGCACCAACGCCGAGGCCGTGGGCCGCGGCCGGCGCTACCTCGGCATGTACCTGAATTGAATTTGCGCGCGGCGCCGGCGCATGCCGGTGGCACCGTGACAATGCGCCATCGTGGGCCTGTCATCGGCCCACACTTAATTTGTACTTGCTCAATGGAGTTGCTTTCATGATCCGAATTTCAAGACTGAAGATTGCCCGTCGCGCCGCGCTGGCCCTGGCGGCTGGTGCCATGCTGGTGGCGCCCGGCGCCGCCTTTGCGCAGGGCAAGGGCGACATCAAAATTGCCCACATCTACAGCAAGACCGGCCCGCTCGAGGCCTATGGCAAGCAAACCGCGCTGGGCTTCACGATGGGCCTGGACTACGCCACCGGCGGCACCATGATGGTGAACGGCCGCAAGATCACGGTG
>JAYUPO010000389.1:0-8311 GCA_043760085.1 Burkholderiales bacterium | reverse complement strand
TGGGCGTGAGGCACAGCGCGCGCGCAATGGCCACGCGCTGCTGCTGGCCGCCTGAAAGTTGCAAAGGGTATTTGGCGGCCTGCTCGGCAATGCGCACGCGCTCAAGCTGCACCATGGCACGGGCTTCGGCTTCCTTCTTCGGCAGCTTGCCCACCCACATAGGCGCCAGCGTGAGGTTTTCCAGCACGGTGAGGTGCGGGAACAGGTTGAAGCTCTGGAACACCATGCCCACCTGGCGGCGGATGGCTTCAATGGCCTTCACGTCGTCGCTCAGCGTGACGCCGGCGACGATGAGGTCGCCTTCCTGATGTTCCTCTAACCGGTTGATGCAGCGGATCAGCGTGGACTTGCCCGAACCCGAAGGGCCGCAGATGACGATGCGCTCGCCCTTGGCCACGGCCAGGTCGATGTCGCGCAGCACGTGGAACTGGCCGTACCACTTGTTGACCTTCTTGAATTCAATGATGGGCTGATCAGCGCTGGCCATGTTGGCGGCTCCCGTTCATGACCGTCTCGTACCGGTATTCAAGTGCCGCTCAACCCATTGGCTGTAGCGCGACATGGCAAAGCAGCACACGAAGTAGATGGCGGCCACGAAGAGCTGGCCTTCGAGGAAGAACTTGCGCCAGTCGGCGTCGCCCAGCGCCAATTGCAACGCACCGGTCAGGTCGTACAGGCTGACGATGGTGACCAGCGAGGTGTCTTTGAAGGCGCCGATGAAGGTGTTCATGATCGCCGGCACCACCATGCGCAGCGCCTGCGGCAGCACGATCTTGCCGGTGGCCTGCCAGTAGTTCAGGCCGAGTGATTGCGCCGCTTCGAGCTGGCCCTTGGGCAGCGCCTGCAGGCCGCCGCGCACCACCTCGGCCAGGTAGGCGGCGCTGAACAGCGTCATGCCCACCAGCACGCGCACCAGCACGTCGATGTTGGTGCCTTGTGGCATGAACAGCGGGAACATGAACGAGGCCATGAACAACACGGAAATCAGCGGCACGCCGCGCACCAGCTCCACATACAACACACACACGGTGCGGATACCGGGCAGATTGGAAGCTCGGCCGAGTGCCACCAACAGCGCCAGCGGGAAGGCCAGCACCAGGCTCATCGTACTTAACATCAGCGTGAGTGGGAAACCACCCCAGCGCGAGGTTTCCACTTCGGTCAAGCCCAGCATGCCGCCCTTCATCAACACAAAGAAGGCCACACCCACCACCACCCACAGGCCGAGCAGCCAGACGCGCCAGAACGGCCGCCAGCAGCTCGCCACCAACAGGGCGATCAACAACAGGCAGGCCAGCAGCGGGCGCCATTGCTCGGCATAGGGGTAGCGGCCGAAGAGGATGAGGCGGTACTTTTCGGCCACCACGCCCCAGCAGGCGCCGTGTTCGGCCGCGGCGCGGCAGGCGGCGTTGTCGGGCGCAAACACGGCCTGGATGAAACCCCACTGAATGATGCCTGGCAGCGAAAGCACGGCCAGCACCAGCACGGCCACGGTGGCGATGCTGTTGGCCCAGCCGTCGAACAGATTCGCCTTCAGCCAGGCCAGTGCGCCGCCGGCCAGCTTGGGCGGCGGCCGGCTGGCCACGGGAACGAAGGCCTGCGACGCCACGTCGGCCATCAGCGTTCCCTGATCGCCGCGCGGCGGTTGTAGGCGTTCATGAATGCGGCCGTGAGCAGGCTTAAGCTGAGGTAGCAGGCCATGATCACGGCGATGCATTCAATGGCGCGGCCGGTCTGGTTAAGCGAGGTGTTAGAGATGGAAACCAGATCGGGGTAACCCACCGCCACCGCCAAGGACGAGTTCTTGGTGAGGTTGAGGTACTGGCTGGTGACGGGCGGAATGATCACGCGCAGCGCCTGCGGCAACTGCACCAGGCGGATCGCCTGGCCGCGGCTCAGGCCCAGCGCGGCGCTGGCCTCATGCTGGCCAAACGGCACGGCCAGGATGCCGGCGCGAACGATTTCGCCAATGTACGAAGCGGTGTAGATGGTCAGGCCGATCAGCACGGTGAGGTACTCGGGCGTGACCGAGCCGCCGCCCACCACGTTGAGTTCGGTCTTTTCGGGCGTGTCAACGCCGCCAGGTGCGCCGCCGAGCAGCCAGCCCAGCACGCCCAGGCCGAGCATCAACGCCAGGCCAGGCCAGAACACGGCGCGCTGCTGGCCGGTGGCTTCAAAGTGCGTGCGCGCGCGGCGCGACCACAGCCACGCGCAGGCCAGGCCCGCCGCCAGCCCCACCACGGTGAAGACATGGCCAGCCGCCCACAGCGGCACCGGGAACTGCAAGCCGTTCTTGCTGAAGAACACGCCGGCCGCGGGTTGCAGCGCGGTCTCAATTGGTGGCAACAACTCGGTCATCACGAAATACCAGATGAACAGTTGCAGCAGCAGCGGCACGTTGCGGAACAGCTCCACATAGGCCGTGCACAGCGTGCGCAGCAGG
This sequence comes from Burkholderiales bacterium, assembly GCA_043760085.1. Classification (GTDB taxonomy): domain Bacteria; phylum Pseudomonadota; class Gammaproteobacteria; order Burkholderiales; family Burkholderiaceae_C; genus Rubrivivax. The sequence goes on along the minus strand of JAYUPO010000389.1, from coordinate 5,868 downwards.
AAGTTGCGCGACAGCCGGCCAATGCCCACCAGCGTGCCCAGCAGCGTGGCCAGCACGATGCCCACCAGCGCCACGCGCAAGGTGTTGGACAGGCCCACCGCAAAGGCCTTGAGGTAACTCTCGGCCGAATCGAACGGGATGATGCTTTCGCCGATGGAAAAACCCGCCGGCTGAAGCAGAAAGTCGAACCCGCTCTGGATGCCGCGGGCGCGCATGTTGAGCAGCGTGTTGTTCAGCAAATAGGCGCCGGCGCCGAAGATCAGCGCCAGCGCCAGCACCTGGTACAGCACGCCGCGAAACGCCGCGCTGCGCCAGGACCAGTTGCGCTTCCTGGGCGGCGCGGGGCGGGCTGGGGTCATGCCGTGTGCGCTGAATCAGCCCGGCTTGTTTGAACCGTTAGCGCACCGGCGGCGCGTACATCAAACCGCCCTTGTTCCACAGGTTGTTGGCACCGCGCGGCAGCTTGAGCGCCGACGTCGGGCCGACGTTGCGCTCGAAGATCTCGCCGTAGTTGCCCACTGCCTTGATGGCGCGGTAGGCCCAGTCTTTGTCCAGGCCCAGCAGCTTGCCGGTGTCTTCGCTGGTGCCCAGGATGCGCTGCACCACCGGGTCTTTGCTGTCGGCCTTTAGGCCATCGACATTGGCCTGGGTGATGCCGTATTCCTCGGCCTCGATGAGCGCGAAGACCACCCATTTGACGATGGCGAACAGCTCGTCGTCACCCCGCCGCACCGATGGGCCGAGCGGCTCTTTGGAGATCAGCTCGGGCAGCACCACATGGTCTTCGGGGTTGCCGGCTTCCTTGTTGCGCACCGAGGCCAGGCCCGATGCATCAGTGGTGTAGGCCTGGCAGCGGCCCGAGAAATAGGCCTTGTTGGTGGCCTCTTGCGTTTCGAACACCACCGACTTCATGTTCAGGCCCAGGGCCTTTGAATAGTCGGTCAGGTTCTTCTCGGTGGTGGTGCCCGATTGCACGCACACGGTGGCGCCCTTGAGTTGTTTGGCGCTGGTGATCTTGCTCTTCTTGGTGACCATGAAGCCCTGGCCGTCGTAGTAGGTGACGCCGGTGAAGTTCAGGCCCAGCGAAGCGTCGCGCGTCAGCGTCCAGGTGGTGTTGCGCGACAGCACATCGACTTCGCCCGACTGCAAGGCGGCGAAGCGCTGCGCGGCATTCAGCGGCGTCCATTTGATCTTGCTCGCGTCGTTCATCAGCGTGGCGGCGATGGCCTTGCACACATCCACATCCAGCCCGGTCCAGTTGCCCTGGCTGTCGGCGGCTGAAAAGCCCGGCAGGCTGGGGTTGACGCCGCACACCAGTTGGCCGCGGGCCTTGATGGCATCGATGGTTTTGCCGGCCTGGGCCGGGGCTGCAAAGGCCGCGGCCAGGGCGGCGGCGATGAGTGCGTGACGCATTTGAAATCTCCAATAGTGAACCGGGGCTCGGCCCCGAAAACGTGCGCGACTTTGGGGCCGGCGCCTGCACAGCGCAAGCCGCACAAACACTGATGCGGGCGCCTGTGGCCACGCGGGCGGCTGGCGCTTCAATGCGCCCGCCGGCCGACCCATGGCGCGGCCATCGTCACGCCCAATGGTGTGCTTGGGTGTTCAAGCGTGCCGCGCCCGCTGCCGGCGCAGGAATTCGCGGTACCACAGGGCGCTGTCCTTGAGCGTGCGTTGTTGCGTCTCAAAGTCGACATGGACGATGCCGAAGCGCTTGCTGTAGCCAAAGGCCCATTCGAAGTTGTCGAGCAGGCTCCACACCATGTAGCCGGCCATCGGCACACCCTGGCGCAGGGCTTCGCCCACGGCGGCGATGTGGCGCGCGAGGTAGTCACTGCGCTGCGCGTCGTGCACCGCACCGTTGGTTAACGTGTCTTTGAAGGCGGCGCCGTTTTCATTGACATACAGCGGCGGCACCGGGTAGTCGCGGTGCAGGCGAGCCAGCAAGTCGGTCAGGCCGCTGGGGAAGACTTCCCAGTCCATGTCGGTCAGCGGGTACGGGCTGGTCTTGGCACTCCACTGGCCGCTGGCACTGGCCACGCCACGGGTGTAGTAGTTGATGCCCAGGTGGTCCATCGGCGTGGCGATGTCACGCATGTCGCCTGCGTGCACCTGGGGCGCATCGGCGCCCAGGTGGGCCAGCACATCGGCCGGGTATTCGCCCTTGAACAGCGGGTCCATGTACCAGCGCAGCAGACGGCCGTCCTCCAAATGGGCGGCGGCGGCGTCGTCGGGCTGCGCCGTGGCCGGGCAAATCGGCGCCAGGTTGAGCACGAGCCCCAAGCGCGCGCGGCAGCCATCGGCGCGCAAGGCTTGCAGCGCCAGACCATGGCTGAGCAACAGGTGATGCGCGGCCTGCATGGCCGTGGCGCGGTGTTTCAGCCCCGGCGCGAAGACGCCGCTTTCATGGCCCAGGGTGGCGATGACCCAGGGCTCGTTGTGGGTGGTCAGCGCGGCCAGGCGGTCGCCCAGGCGCTGCGCCATGCCGCGCGCGTACTCGACGAAGCGCGCCGCGGTGTCGCGCGCCGCCCAGCCGCCTGCGGCTTGCAACTCGGCGGGCAAGTCCCAGTGGTTGAGCGTGAGGTAGGGCCGAATGCCGCGCGCCAGCAGGCCGTCGACCATGCGCTCGTAAAAATCCAGGCCCTTTTCGTTCCAGGCCCCGGCGCCGGTGGGGCGCACGCGCGGCCACGAGACTGAAAAGCGATAGGCATCGACACCCAACCCGGCGATGAGATCCAGGTCTTGCGGCAGGCGGTGGTAGTGGTCGCAGGCGCGGCTGCCATCGCTGGCATCGGCAATGGCACCGGGCTGGCGGCAAAAGTCGTCCCAGATCGAGCGGCCCTTGCCGTCTTGCGCGGCCGCGCCTTCAATCTGAAAGGCGCTGGTGGCCACGCCCCAGACAAAGTCTTTCGGGAAGGCGGCGAGCAGGTCTGTTGGGATGTCGAAGGTCATGAGCAAGGCGAGTGATGGCGGGCTACTTCACGGCGCCGGCGGTGAGCCCGGCGATGAGTTGGCGTGAAGACAAGACGAACAGAATGACCAGGGGCAAGGTGGCAATGGCCGAGCCGGCCATCAGCGCACCCCATTCGGTATCGACCGGGCTTTGCAAGCTGCGCAGGGCCAGCGGCAGGGTGTACATGTCGGGGCTGCGCAGCACGACCAGCGGGCCGATGAAGTTGTTCCAACTGGCGATGAAGGTGATCAGCCCCAGCGTGCCCAGCGCCGGCTTGAGCAGCGGCAGCACGATGCGCCAGTAGATGCCCAGCTCGCCGCAGCCGTCCATGCGCGCGGCCTCGATCAATTCCATGGGCACGCTGGTCAGCACAAACTGGCGCATCAGGAAGATGCCGAAGGCGCTGGCCGCACCGGGGATGTACAGGGCGCGCGGCTGGTCGATCCAGCCCAGCGCATCCATCACCATGAAGGTGGGGATCATGTTCATGAAGCTGGGCAACAGCAGCGTGGCCATGACCCAGGCAAATAACGCCTTCTTGAAGCGGAACTCGAAGCAGGCGAAGGCATAGCCGCCCATGCTGCAAAACAGCAGCGTCAAAGCGGTGGACAGCAGCGCCACGTAGACGCTCCAGCCCAGGTTGCGCCAAAAGGGCATGCGCTCGGTGAGGATCTTCAGGTTGTTCAGCAAGTCATCGCCAAACCACAGCGGCGGGGGCAGGTTGAAGATCTCGGTGCGCGATTGCGTGGCAAACACGAACATGAAGAAAAACGGCGCCAGCATGACCAGCGCGCCCAAGGCCACCACGCCATAGGCGGCCCAGGCGGGCCAGGTAACGCGGCGCTCGGCATCGGCCGGCGTTGAGGCACTCATGCCGGCGCCTTGAATGCGCGGTGAGTGAGCGCGGTGAGCAGCACGACCAGCACGAACAGCAGCCACGACATGGCGCTGGCGGCGCCGAAGTCGTTGAAGTCGAACGCCATGCGGTACAGGTAGATGGCGGTGGTCATGCCGGCTTGGTCAGACCCGCCGCGCCCGCCGGTGAGGATGAAGGGCTCTTCGAACAATTGCAGCCCGCCAATGACGCTGAGCGTGACCCCGAAATAGATCATTGGTTTGAGGCTGGGCAGCGTGATGTGGAAGAACTGCTGGGCCCAGCCGGCACCGTCGATCGTGGCCGCTTCGTACAAGTCTTTCGGAATGGTTTGCAGGGCCGCCAGATAGAGCACCACGTTGAAGCCGACATAGCGCCAGAAGACGAGCAGGGCGATGGCCGGCTTGATGTGTTCGGGCGTGCCCAGCCAGTCGATGGTGGGCAAGCCAAACACGCTGCGCAGGGCGGCGTTGATGACGCCGTAGTCAGTGGAAAACAGCGAACTGAACAGGATCGCAATGGCCACTGTGCTGGTGATGTAGGGCAGGAAGTACGCGCCCACCACGGCGTTGCGCAGGCGCTTGAAGCGGCTGTGGATGAACACCGCCAGGGGTATGGCCACCAGGTGCTGGGGCACGCCGCTGGCCAGCGCCAGCCAGGCGGTGTTGCGCAGCGACTTCCAGAACCATTCGTCTTGCAGCGCGAAGGCAAAGTTTTCCAGCCCCACGAACTGCATCGCCCCCAGGCCGGCGGTGGGCTCCCAGCTCTGGAACGCCAAGTACAGCGAGAACGCCAGCGGGAACATGCCAAAGACCAGGAACAGCACCACGAACGGGCTGAGCAGCACGTAGGGCGCCCATTGCGGGGTGAGGCGAGGCAGCTTCATGGTGGTGCTGTGCCTCAACGGTGAGCGCGCTTTTGGAGCAGGCGCGCGGCGTCGGCCAAGGCGGTGGCGATGTCTTTGCCATGGTCGAGCACTTTGTCCAGCTCGGTGTCGATGACTTCGGCGGCGAAAGCATCTTGCTTGTGCACGGCCACGGCCTGGATGTGGCGCGCGGCATCGAGCCATTGCACGCGCGCGGCCTGGCCGCCCAGAAAGGCGATGGGCTGGGCAAAGAAGGCATCGTCGTAGGTGCTGAGCAGCGCCGGGAAGGCGTCATGCGCCTTGAATGCCGCCAACTGCATGTCACGGTTCAAGGTAAGCAGTTGAATCAGCTCCCAGGCCAGCGCTTTGTTGGCGGCGTTGGCGCCGCGCGGTATGGCCAGAAAGGTGCCGCCATAAGCCGCATAGGCGCCCTGCGGCAAGGGCAAGGCGCGCCACTGGCCCGAGGTGTTAGGCGCCAACCAGTTGTTCAGGTGCCCGGCCAGCCAGGCGCCGCTGAACTGCGTGGCCACGCTGCCGCGCTTGAAGCCTGCACCCCAATCGTTGCTCCAGGCCTGGACTTTGGCGTCGAGCTGGTTCGCGCGCACCTGGCGCGCCAGCTCGAAGGCGCGCTTGAAGCGCGGGGTGTGCACCAGCACGCGCGAGTCTTGATCGAAGTACAGCCCTTCGCCAGGCTGGATGCCGGTGCGGATGACGATGTCTTTGATGTCGCGCGCATGGGCCAGCAAATAGGCGCCGGTGCGGCGCTTGATGGTGACGCCCGCAGCGACATAGCTTTCCCACGACTGCGTGAGCGCAGCTTCAGCCACGCCGGCCTGGGCCAGGATGTCGCTGCGCACCAGCAGCGTGCCCGGGCCGATGTCGGTGGGTGCGGCCACGATGGCGCCGCTGCGGCGGCTGCCCTGGCGCAGCGCATAGGGCACAAACTGCGCGGCAAAGCGGCCAATGTCGTAAGGCGCCAGCGCCAGGTCTTCGAGCCCGCCGCCTTGCGCAAAGCGCCCGACGTAGCCGACTTCTAGCGCCATCACATCCGGCAGGTGCGAGCGCGTGGACAGTGCCGTGGTCATCGCCGTGTGGTGGTCGTTGAACTGGCGGCTCACGACCTGGATGCCAACCCCTGGATGCAGCTTGTTCCAGGCTGGCAGGGCGGCCCTGACG
>JAYUPO010000388.1:0-3226 GCA_043760085.1 Burkholderiales bacterium | reverse complement strand
CAGCACCGGCACCTGCGCCGGCTGCGCGCCCGGCTCCGCCGCCCCCGCCGCCTGCGCCGCCTCCGGCTGCGCCGCCTGCACCCGCCCCGGCACCCGCTCCGGCTCCTGCCCCAGCACCGGCTGCGCCGGCCCGCCCGGCTGCTGAGAAGGTCACCTTCGCAGCGGATGCGTTCTTCGACTTCGACAAGTCAGTGCTGAAGCCGGAAGCCCGTGCCAAGCTCGACGACCTCGTCGGCAAGACCAAGGGTGTGAACCTGGAAGTCATCATCGCCGTCGGTCACACCGATGCGCGTGGTACTGATGGCTACAACCAGAAGCTGTCGATCCGCCGCTCTGATGCGGTCAAGGCCTATCTGGTGAGCAAGGGCGTCGAGAAAAACCGCGTCTACACGGAAGGTAAGGGCGAGAAGCAGCCTGTTGCCGATAACAAGACGACGGAAGGCCGCGCCAAGAATCGCCGCGTTGAGATTGAGGTCGTCGGTACCCGCGCCGCCAAGTGACGCCGGCCCCGCAAGGGGCTTGCCAAACTGCCCGCCAGGGCACGGCTCAAACCCCGCCTCGGCGGGGTTTTTCGTTTCGGGCCGGTCTGTCTGAAGCCTGATGTGCCACGATGGCGGCAGGAAGCCCATGATCAACGCCGACCCCCAAGAGCTGCAGAAATTCAGCCAGCTTGCCCACCGGTGGTGGGACAAGCAAAGCGAGTTCCGGCCGCTGCATGACATCAACCCCTTGCGCCTGCAATGGATCGACGAGCGGGCCAAGCTCGCCGGCAAGCGCGTGCTCGACGTTGGCTGCGGCGGTGGCATCCTGGCCGAAGCCATGGCCGCCAAGGCCGCGCACGTTACCGGGATCGACCTGGCCACCAAGCCACTCGGGGTGGCGCGGCTGCACGCTTTGGAGACGGGCGTGACCAACGTCGAATACCTGGAAGTTGCCGTCGAGCAACTGGCCACGCAGGCCGCCGGCACTTACGCCGTGGTCACTTGCATGGAAATGCTCGAACATGTGCCCGACCCAGCCTCGGTGATCACCGCCTGTGCCCAACTCGTGGTGCCGGGTGGCTGGGTTTTCTTTTCCACCTTGAATCGAAACTTGAAGTCCTACGCCATGGCCGTGCTGGGCGCTGAATACGTGCTCAAGCTGCTGCCCAGGGGCACACACGACTATGCCAAGTTCATCCGCCCCAGCGAGCTCGCGCGCTGGAGCCGCGACGCCGGCCTGCAAGCGCAAGAATTGACTGGCCTGCACTACAACCCGCTGACGCAGCGCTACAAGCTGGCCCCCGGCACCGATGTGAACTACATGCTGGCCTGTACGCGCCCATGCTGAAGCGCCGATTCGACGCAGTGCTGTTCGACCTGGACGGCACTTTGGTGGACAGTGCGCCCGACCTGGCCGCGGCGGCCAATGCCTTGCGCGATGCGCACGGTTTGGCACCTTTGCCGTACGCGCAGTTGCGGCCCATGGTCGGTTCGGGTGCCCGGGGCATGGTAGGTGTGGCCTTTGGGGTGGCGCCCGGTGAGCCGCGATTCGAGGAGCTCAAAGCACGCTTCCTGGACACCTACGCCGGTTGCCTGTTGCAGCGCACGGTGTTGTTCGAGCATATGCAGGGTCTGCTGGCGGCACTTGAAGCGGCGCCGCTGCCGTGGGGCATCGTCACCAACAAGGCCGCGCGCTTCACGGCGCCGTTGGTGGCGGGCCTCGGCCTGGCCGAAAGGGCGGCCACCGTCATCAGCGGCGACACCACGGTGCACGCCAAACCGCACCCCCTGCCGCTGCTAGAAGCCGCCCGCCGGCTGGGCGTTGCGCCTGGCAATTGCTTGTATGTGGGTGACGACTTGCGCGACATGCAGGCCGGCCGTGCTGCCGGCATGGCCGTGGCCGCCGCCACATGGGGCTACCTGGGCCAGAGCGAAGCGGTGCACGACTGGCCGGCCGACACTTGGGTGGCCAGCGGCGATGAGCTCTTGACCTGGCTGCAAATGCCCTAACATCACAGGCTTGGGGCCGACCTGGCATCGACGTGGGTGCGGAGCCGTAGCAGGGCAAGCCGAGCACCAGAACAGCTCGTAAATCCATCTGGAACAAAGTAACTGCGAACGACTCTTCGTACGCCCTCGCCGCTTAAAACCGGTGAGCTTCGCAACAGTTGGCCCATGGGCTGGGCCTGAGGTCGCAAGACCAAGGGCTGCGAAGTCATTCACATAGGCTGCGCCCTGAACCGGGTCACTCGGCTCGGGGCAAGATCAAGTGACTGGCACCAAAGGCAGCGTGCTGCTGCGCGGCCGCGGTGTGAGATCCAAATCAGCCAGCTACGCTTGTAGAACTGTTCGGTGATGGCTTGCGGACGGGGGTTCAATTCCCCCCGGCTCCACCATTTACAGGCCCGCATGGGGCCAGAAGTGAACGAAGCGCTAAGTAAATCAAGAACTTAGCGCTTTTTTCATGCCCGCATGGGGCCACACAAGACCGCTTGCACCGGGTAACTGACCGGGTAACTGTTCAAAAGCGGCCCCATGTGGGAAAAAGTTACCCGGTTTACCGAGGGGAGTTACCCGGTATGGCAGCCACCAATATCCTGGACGACAAGACCATCAAAGCCGCCATCAAGGCGGCTGCCGCCAGCGGCCAGGCCAGCAAGCTGAATGACGGCGGTGGGCTGGTGCTGGAGGCGCGGCCCAACGGCGCCGGCTGGTGACGCCTGCACTACTGGCGACTCGCGCGAAGGCATGCTGAGTTTGGGCACCTACGCGCAAACGAGTCTGCGTGCCGCCCGCACCCGGTGCGACGAAGCCCGCAAGCTCATTGCAGCCGGTGGCGACCCAAGCGATGCCTGCAAGGCCGAGAAGGCCCAGCGCAGCCAGCAACGCAACGCGCAAGCCCTGGCCGATGCCGGGCTGCCCGGCCCCGGCACCTTTGAGCAGGTGGCGCGGGAATGGCTGGCCACGGTGCATGCCGTGAAGGTCAGCCCCGGCCATGCCGAGCGCACGCGCATCCGGCTGGAAAAAGATGCCTTCCCCTGGCTGGGCCGGTGCATGATCGGCGAGATTGAGGCGCTTGACTTGGCGCGAGGCCGAAGGTCTTCACTGCCGCCTGGACCCGCGGCCTGGGCATCCCAATTCGATCGCGCCAGGCAAACGTCCGCTCAACAACCTGGCGCCCATGATTTGATCGACACCAGCGGTTCAATTTCGAGTAGTGGTTCTGGCCTTGACCTGTCCACTCG
>JAYUPO010000387.1:0-3230 GCA_043760085.1 Burkholderiales bacterium | reverse complement strand
CGTCGCAAGCGCCGACCGCCCGCCGCCGTGGACAACCCTGCGCTGTGCCACGTCGATACCCTCAAACAACCGGAAGGTAGTGCAGTGAGCGAAGCAGCACGCCCCGCCGGCCTGATCCCGCGAAGAAGATGAAAGCCCCGCTCCTTCGCAGGGGCGGTGCAACGAAAACACACCTGTAAGAAGCCCACCCCTCGCGCCTTTTATTACACGGCCGGCCCTCAAGCCCGCGGCCCACACTGCGGCCAAGTCAACACGTCAAGGCCAGCATGATTCGTTCACTGTGGATTGCCAAGACCGGCATGGAAGGCCAGCAGACCAAGCTGGATGCCATCTCGCACAACCTGGCCAACGTCGCCACCAACGGCTTCAAACGCGGTGGCGTGGTGTTTGAAGACCTGATGTACCAGAACCTGCGCCCGGCCGGCGCGGCCAGCACCGACCAGACGCAACTGCCCACCGGCTTGCAGGCCGGGCTGGGCGTGCGCGTGGCGGCGTCGACGCGCAACTTCAGCCAGGGCACGTTGCAACAAACCGGCAGCAACATGGATCTGGCCGTCAAGGGCAATGGCTTCTTCCTGATTCAGATGAGCGACGGCAGCACCGGCTACACGCGCGACGGGGCCTTCCAGGTCGATGCCAACGGCACCCTGGTCACCAGCAACGGCCAGACCCTGCAACCCGGCATCACCATCCCGCCCAATGCACTGAACATCGCCGTGGCCGCAGACGGCACCGTCAGCGTCACGCTGCCGGGCCAGGCCGCGGTGCAAACCGTGGGCCAGATTCAACTGGCCAGCTTCATCAACCCGGCCGGCCTGGAGCCGCGCGGGCAAACCCTGTATGGCGAAACCGCCGCTTCGGGCTCGCCGCAAACCGGCGCGCCGGGCGCGGCCGGCAGCGGCACGCTGGTGCAAGGCTTTGTCGAGGGCAGCAACGTCAACGTGGTGGAAGAACTGGTGGCCATGATCGCCACGCAGCGTGCCTATGAACTCAACTCCAAGGCGATCCAGACGTCCGACCAGATGCTGCAACGTTTGAGCCAACTTTGATCATGCCGCTGATGCGTCATGCCCTCGTAGCCGTGTTCGCGGCGCTGGCCCTGCCGGCCTGCCAAAGCCTGCCCACGCATGTGGAAGTGGCCGAGCCCACCTCGGTGCTGCCGGCGCCACCGGTTCAGGTTGCGGCCAGCAACGGCGCCATTTTCCAGGCCGCCACCTATCGGCCGCTGTTCGAAGACCACCGTGCGCGCCACATCGGCGACACGCTCACGGTGCAGATCGTCGAGAAGGTCAGCGCCAGTCAAAAGAGCACGAGCTCGGTGGACAAGAGCGGCAAGGTCAATGCCAGCGTCACCGCCGTGCCGCTGCTCGGCGCGGCCTCGCTGGCCAAGCTGGGCGCGGCAGGCGCGGGCAGCAACACCTTCGCCGGCAAGGGGGCCACCGAAAGCAGCAATGATTTCTCCGGCACCATCACCGTGGTCGTCACCGGCGTGCTGGCCAACGGGCACTTGCTGATTGCCGGTGAGAAGCAGATCGGCGTCAACAGCAATGTCGATGTGTTGCGCTTCTCGGGTCAGGTCGACCCACGCGCCATCCAGCCCGGCAACGCCGTGCAAAGCGCGCAGATTGCCAACGTGCGGGTTGAACACCGCGGCCGCGGCCAGCAGGCCGAGGCGCAAAGCATGGGCTGGCTGGGCCGCTTTTTCTTGAGCGTGCTGCCGCTATGAAGCCGCGCAAGAAGTGGCTGGGAGTGACGCACGACACGCTGCACCGGCGGATGGGGTTGCGCTTGTCGCATCAAGACCGCGGTCATGCCGCGCATGAGGGCTGGCTGCGCGCGCTGTTGCTGCTTGCGTTTGCACTGGCCAGCGCGGCGCTGTGGTGGCCGAGCGCGGCGCAGGCCGCACGCATCAAGGAGCTGGCCGCGATTCAGGGCGTGCGCGCCAACACGCTGGTCGGCTACGGCCTGGTGGTGGGCCTGGACGGCACCGGCGACCAAACCACGCAGGCCCCGTTTACGGCACAGAGCCTCACCGCCATGTTGCAACAGTTGGGCGTGACGGTGCCCGCGGGCACCAGCATGCAGTTGCGCAACGTGGCCGCGGTGATGGTGACCACCGTGTTGCCGCCGTTCGCGCAACCCGGTCAGACGCTGGATGTGAGCGTGGCCAGCATCGGCAATGCCAAGAGCCTGCGCGGCGGCACCTTGGTGGCCACGCCGGTGAAAGGCGCCGACGGCCAGATCTACGCGCTGGCCCAAGGCAACCTGGTGGTCGGCGGCGCTGGCGCGGCGGCGGGCGGCTCGAAGGTGACGATCAACCACCTTTCGGCCGGGCGCGTGCCCGAAGGCGCCACGGTGGAGCGCGCCGTGCCCATGCCCGCGCTCACGGCTGAAAGCGTGACGCTGTCGCTCAACGCGGCCGATTACCAAACCGCGCGCAGCGTGGTGCAGGCCATCAACCAGGCCAAGGGTGCAGGCACGGCCACGGCAGTGGATGCGCGCTCGGTGCGCCTGCGCATGCCGGCCGGCGCCGATGCGCGCGTGGCCTTCATGGCCGACATTGAAAACCTGGCCATCGAACAGGCCCAGCCGGCGGCGCGCATCGTGCTCAATGCGCGCACCGGCTCGGTGGTGCTGAACGACGCCGTCACGCTCAAGGCCTGCGCGGTGGCGCATGGCAGCTTGTCGGTGACGATCAGCAGCACGCCGCAGGTCAGCCAGCCGAATGCGCTGGCGCAGGGGCAGACCACGGTGACCGAGAAGAACGAGATCGCCATCACCCAGCAAGGCGGCGCGCTGGTGCAGATGCCGGCCGGTGCGAAGTTGACCGATGTGGTGAAGGCGCTGAACGCGCTGGGTGCCACGCCGCAAGACCTGCTGGCCATTTTGCAAGCCATGAAATCGGCCGGCGCCTTGAACGCCGAGATCGAAGTCATCTAAGAGTCTATGAACGAATCCACCACGCCCGCTCGTGCGCCCCAAACGGCGCCGCTCGTCGTTGCAAATGCTCCCCGTAGCCCGAGCTACGGGTGCGCTTTGCGCCTAGATCGACACCGCTTGGGGCACCCGCTCGGGCGCGCCGAATTCATTCACAGGCTCTGAGCCGACGGCGCGCTGAAGACGCTCAAGGCGTCTGCAGCATCTCCAGGCGCGCTTCCTTGCGCCACTGCGCCACCTGAGCCTGCACCCGCTCGTTGACGATCTGTGAACGCAGTGCCGGTTTCATCACT
>JAYUPO010000386.1:0-8359 GCA_043760085.1 Burkholderiales bacterium | reverse complement strand
GATATCACCGCGAATCACGGGTTGCGCGGCGCTCAGGCGCACGTCCAGGCCGTCACGCGGCGCGGCCTGCGTACCCAGTGCGCTCAGGGCCAATACCGTGGCGAAGAAGGTTCGAAGCAAGGTGGGCATGGTCAGGCTCCTGGGCGCTGCGGGCCGCGCTGATTGGGGAGCGGCCATTCTCGTCAAGTTTCCGATGCTGGCAAGGGCCAACGTTGCGTGCCAAAGCGCCGCTCGATTAGGGCCAGCGCTCTAGCCGAATAGGCTGCACACCCCAACGTGCCTGCCTACACTTTGCCCCGTTCGCTGCCAGGTCTTGGTGGCGCCGTTTAACCCACAGCATGAGGTGAACAGATGGTCAAGAAACTCAGGAAGATGGCGGAGCAAAAAGCGGCCTCGCCCGCGGGCTTGTTCGACAGCCAGTTGGCCGGCGCGGTGAAGGAGCAAGCGCAGCAGATCTGGCTGGCCGGCATGGGTGCCTTTGCCAAGGCCCAGGAAGGCGGCACCAAGGTGTTCGAATCGCTCATCAAGGAAGGCCAGAGCCTGCAACGCAAGACCCAGTCTGCCGCCGAGGACAAGCTCGGTGAAGTCACTGACAAGATGAGCGCCATGGCCGAAGACGTGAGCGCCAAGGCCGGCCAGCATTGGGACAAGCTCGAATCGATCTTCGAGACGCGCACCGCCAAGGCACTGGGCAAGTTGGGCGTGCCCACGGCCAAGGACGTGGCCGCGCTGGCGCAGCGGGTGGACGAACTAGCCGCCGCGGTGGCCAAGCTGGCCAAGCAAGGCAAGGCCGCTGTGGCGCCCAAGGCCGCAGCCAAGCGGGCGGCGCCCAAGCCCGCCGTCAAGCCCGCTGCCAAGCGCAGCGCGCGCAGCAAGGCGGCCTGAAGATCTGCCCATGGCCACGCCTCGGCCGGCTCCACGTATCGGCCTGGCGCTGGCCGGGGGCGGGCCGCTGGGTGCCACCTATGAAATTGGCGCCTTGTGCGCCTTGCAGGAATCACTGCCGGGCCTGGCGTTGAACCATTTGCAGGGCTATGTCGGCGTTTCGGCCGGGGCCTTTATTGCGGCGGCGCTGGCCAACGGGCTGTCGCCGCGCCAGTTGGCCAGTGGCTTCATCGATGGCACCGGCCCGGCGCAAGACCGCATCAACCCGGCTGTGTTTGTGCAGCCGCACTGGGCGGAGTTCAAACAGCGCGCCGCCATGTTGCCCGGGCTGCTGCTGCGCGCCGCAGGGCGCGCCGTTTCGCGCCGGCATTCGTGGCTGTCGGTGGCCGAGGCGCTGGGCCAGGCCTTGCCCACGGGGCTGTTCAGCCACGAGCCGCTGCAAGCCGAGTTGCAGCGCCTGTTCAGCGCGCCCGGGCGCAGCGATGACTTCAGGCAACTGGCGCACAAGCTGGTGATCGTGGCCACCGACCTGGACACCGGCCAGGCGGCGCCCTTCGGCATGCCCGGTTGGCGCGAGGTGCCCATTTCGCAAGCCGTGGCCGCCAGTGCCGCCCTGCCCGGGCTGTACGCGCCGGTGCGCATCAACGGCCACTGGTATGCCGACGGCGCCTTGAAGAAGACGCTGCACGCCAGCGTGCTGCTGGAAGACCGGCTCGACCTCATCATCTGCCTGAACCCGCTGGTGCCGTTCGATGCCAGCCAGGCGCCGGCGCCGCGCCGCGGTGCGGGCATTCCGAAACTGGTGGACGGTGGGCTGCCGGTGGTGCTGAGCCAGACCTTCCGCAGCCTGATCCACTCCAGGCTGGAGTCAGGCCTGAAGGGCTATGCCGGCAGCCACCCGCACACCGACATCGTGCTGCTCGAACCCGACCACCGCGACGCGCAACTCTTTCTGGCCAACACCTTCAGCTATTCGCGCCGCCGCCTGATGGCCGAACACGCCTACCAGCGCACGCGGGCTGATTTGCGCGCACGGCGCTCGGCGCTGTCGCGCCAGTTTGAACGCCACGGCCTGAAGCTCGACCATGCGGCGCTCGACGACCCGGCCCGCACTTTGCTCGGCAACGCGGCCGCGCAGCCGCCGGTGCTGGTGCATGCGCTGCGCCGGCTCGACGAGGTGTTGAATGACCTGGAGCGCGAATTGGCGCCCGCGGGCTAACTATCCAGATAACGCGCTTGCAGGTGCGCCTTGAAATGCGCCGGGTTGAGCACCTCGCCGGTGGCGCGCAGCGCCAGCTCATCGGTGGTCCAGCGGCTGGCGGCCTGCCAGATGTTGGCGCGCAGCCAATCGAACACCGGGTTCAGGTTGCCCTGGGCAATGTCGCCGTCCAGATTCGGCAGCGCGCGGCGCATGGCGGCGAACCACTGCGCGGCGTACATGGCGCCCAGTGAATAGCAGGGGAAGTAGCCGAACAGGGCCTCGGGCCAGTGCACGTCTTGCAAGGGGCCATCTTTGAAATTGCCGCGCGTGTCCTGGCCCAGCAACTCCATCATCTTGGCGTTCCACAGCTCCGGAATGTCTGCGGCTTCGATGCTGCCCTCGATCAGCGCGCGCTCGATCTCGTAGCGCAGGATGACGTGCGCCGGGTAGGTGACTTCATCAGCATCCACGCGGATCAGCCCCGGCTTCACGCGCGTGATCAGGCGGTGCAGGTTGCCCGGCTCGAAGGCGGCTTGCGCGCCAAAGGCCTGCGCCACCAGCGGCGCGAGTTGCGCCACGAAGCCCGAGTGTCTGCCCAGTTGCATCTCGAAGCTCAGCGAGCAGCTTTCATGAATGGCCATGCTGCGCGCCTGCGCCAGGGGCTGGCCCAACCAGTCGCGCGGCAGGTTCTGTTCATAGCGGCCATGCCCGGTTTCATGCACCGTGCCCAGCAGGCTGCCCAGGAAGTCGTCTTCATTGAAGCGCGTGGTCATGCGCACGTCTTCGGGCACGCCGCCGCAAAACGGATGCGTGCTCACGTCCAGCCGCCCGGCCGTGAAATCAAAGCCCAGCAGGCGCATCACCTGCTCGCACAGCGCGCGCTGCGCAGCCACGGGGTAGGGGCCTTGGGGTAGCAGGAGCGGCTGGCGCGCTTGCTTGTCGCGCACCTGCTGGATCATGCCGGGCAGCCACTGGCGCACGTCGCCAAAAATGGCGTCCAGGCGGGTGCTGGTCATGCCGGGTTCGAAGCGGTCCATCAGCGCGTCATAGTGCGACAAGCCGCCGAGTTGCGACAGCAGCGCGGCCTCTTCGCGCGCAATGGCCACCACCTCGTGGAAGTCCGCCAGGAAAGCCATCCAGTCGTTGGCCGGCCGGTGCTTGCGCCAGGCATGTTCGCAACGCGACGTGGCCATCTCGCGGCGTTCAACCAACGTGCCCGGCAGCGCCGTGGCCTGCACCCAGCCGCGGCGCATTTCGCGCAGGTTGGCACGCTGGCTGTCGCTCAGGTCTTCTTGTTCGGCGCGCTCGATCTGCCCGCCCAGGGCCGGGTCGGTTTGCATGCGGTGCAGCAGCGCCGCCATTTCGGTGAGTGCTGCGGCGCGCGCTTCGTTGCTGGCCGGTGGCATCAGCGCGGCGCGGTCCCAACTGGCCATGGCCTGCAAATGCGACAGGTGATGCAGCCGGGTCTGGCTGCGGCTGAGTTCGTCGTAGGCGGGAGTCTGGGGCATGGTGGTCACCTTCAAGCCGATGGGTCATTCTCATCGCGCCAGCACCCCGCGCAGGCCGCAAAGCCCCCCTCCGTGGAGGGAAAGAAGGGGGATGACCGCGGGAGTGCGCTCAGGGCGTGAACTGCCCCGGAAACACCCACAGCAAGGCCACCGTCATGGTGACGTAGCGCAGGAACTTGCCGATGGTCATGTAGAACACACAGGGCCAGAAGTCCAGCTTCAACCAGCCCGCCACGGCGCACAGTGGGTCGCCCACCACGGGCAGCCAGCTCAGCAAGCAGGCCTTGGGGCCGAAGCGTTGCAGCCACTGCAGCGCGCGCAGTTCATGCGGCTTGCGGTGCTTGACCTTTTCATAGGCGACTTCAGCGCCATAACCCATCCACCAACTGATGGCCCCGCCCACGGTGTTGCCCGCGGTGGCCACGAGCATTGCCGGCCAGAACAGTTCGGGGTTGAGCTTGAGCAGCCCCAGCACCACCCATTCGCTGCCCAATGGCAGCAGAGTGGCCGACACCAGGGAGACCACGAACACCGTGCTCAAACCAAACTTCGGCAGGGCCAGCGCGACGAGCAATTCCTGGAACCAGGCTTCCATCGCGCGGGATTATGACCAGCGGTTTTTGCGCCCAGGTGGCACCACGACGCTGGCTATACTCCTGCCTCCTTTTTCAGCACACCCGCCCCGCCACCCCATGCGCATCGGTGCCCACGAGTTGCCGAACAACCTGTTCGCTGCACCGATGGCCGGGGTCACCGATCGGCCCTTCCGCCAGCTCTGCCGGCGCCTGGGTGCCGGCCACGCGGTGAGCGAAATGGTCACCTCGCGGCCCGAGTTGTGGGCCTCGCTGAAGACATCGCGCCGCGCCAACCACGATGGTGAGGCCGCGCCGATCGCGGTGCAGATCGCCGGCACCGATGCCGCCATGATGGCCGAAGCCGCGCAGTACAACATCGAGCGCGGCGCGCAGATCATCGACATCAACCTGGGCTGCCCGGCCAAGAAGGTGTGCAACAAGTGGGCCGGCTCGGCACTGATGCGTGATGAACCCCTGGCGCGCGAAATCATCGACGCCGTGGTGGCCGCGTGCGCCCCGCACGGCGTGCCCGTCACGCTGAAGATGCGCAGCGGCTGGTGCGCCAGCCAGCGCAATGCGGTGGTGCTGGCGCGCGCTGCCGAGCAGGCCGGCGTCGCGTTGGTCACGGTGCACGGCCGCACGCGCGAGCAGGGCTACAACGGCCAAGCCGAACACGACACCGTGGCCGCGGTGAAGGCCGCGCTGCGCATCCCAGTTGTGGCCAATGGCGACATCACCAGCCCGCAGCAGGCCGCCGCCGTGCTGGAGCGCACCGGGGCCGACGCCATCATGATCGGCCGCGCCGCGCAGGGCCGGCCCTGGATCTTCCGCGAGATCGCGCATTACCTGGCCACGGGCGAGCTGCTGCCCAGCCCGCCCACGCATGACGTGCAGGCCTGGCTGCTTGAACACCTGCACGACCATTACTCGCTGTATGGCGAACTCGCCGGCACACGCACCGCGCGCAAGCACATCGGCTGGGCGGTGCACGCCCTGCCCGGCGGGCAGGCCTTTCGCGCCGTGATGAACACACTGGAAAGCACTGCCGCACAGTTGCGCGCGGTGCAGACTTTCTTCGACGCACTGGCTGACCAACACCCGTTGCTGCCCGTTGCCGCAGCGGCCAACGAGCCCCTGCACGTCGCCACCGCATGACCAAGAAACACATCGACGACTGCATCCGCGAAAGCCTGGAGCAGTACTTCAAAGACCTGCGCGGCGCCGACCCGCATGCGGTGTATGACATGGTCTTGCTGGCCGTTGAAAAGCCCATGCTTGACGTGGTGATGAACCACGCCCAGGGCAACCAGAGCCGCGCGGCTGAATGGTTGGGCATCAACCGCAACACCTTGCGCCGCAAGCTCACCGATCACCGGCTCATCAAATGACCCTGACTGCCTTGCTTTCGGTTTCCGACAAGACCGGCTTGCTCGAACTCGCCCGCGAATTGCTGGCGCTGGATGTGCAGTTGCTGTCCACCGGCGGCACCGCGCGCGCACTGGCCCAGGCCGGCCTGCCGGTGCGCGAGGTGGCCGACGTGACGGCCTTCCCCGAAATGCTCGACGGGCGCGTCAAGACCCTGCACCCGCGCATCCATGCCGGGCTGCTGGCGCGGCGCGAACTGCCAGCACACATGGCCGCGCTGAAGGAGCACGGCATCGGCACCATCGAGCTGCTGGTGGTGAACCTGTACCCCTTCGCCCAGGCCACGGCGCGGCCCGATTGCACGCTCGAAGACGCGATTGAGAACATCGACATCGGCGGCCCGGCCATGCTGCGCGCCGCGGCCAAGAACTGGCCCGATGTGACGGTGATGGTCGACCCCGCCGACTACGCCCAGGTGCTGGCCGAGCTGCGCGCCGGGAGCACCACGCGCGCCACCCGCTTTGCGCTGGCGCGCAAGGTCTACGCCCACACGGCGGCGTACGACGGCATGATCAGCAACTACCTTGGCAGCCTGCACGCCGGCAGTGAAGACGCGCCGCACAGCGTGCCCGCGCGCAACGCGTACCCGGCGGTGTTCAACCTGCAACTGCACAAGACGCAGGACATGCGCTACGGCGAGAACCCCCATCAAAGCGCCGCGTTCTACCGCGAAGCGCAGCCGGCTGCCGGCACGCTGGCCGGCTGGCAGCAGTTGCAAGGCAAGGAGCTGTCGTACAACAACATCGCCGACACCGACGCCGCCTGGGAATGCGTGAAGAGCTTCGGCACCGCGCAGCCCGCCTGCGTGATCGTCAAGCACGCCAACCCTTGCGGCGTGGCCGTGGGCGCGACCCTGAGTGAAGCCTATGCCAAGGCCTTGCAGACCGACCCCACCTCGGCCTTCGGCGGCATCATCGCCTTCAATCAAACGTTAGACCAGGCCACCGCCGAAGCCGTGGTGCGCCAGTTCGTTGAAGTGCTGGTGGCCCCGGCCATCAGCGCCGAGGCGCGTGCCGTGTTCGCGGGCAAGCAGAACGTTCGCCTGCTCGAAGTGCCGCTGGCGCAAGCCATGAACGCGCTCGACTTCAAACGGGTGGGCGGCGGCATGCTCGTGCAAAGCGCCGACGCCCGCAACGTGGCCGTGGCCGACCTGCGCGTGGTGACCAGGCTGGCCCCTACGCCGGCGCAGATGAACGACCTGCTGTTCGCCTGGAAGGTGGCCAAGTTCGTGAAGAGCAACGCCATCGTCTTTTGCGCCGGTGGCATGACCCTGGGCGTGGGCGCGGGCCAGATGAGCCGCGTCGATTCGGCGCGCATGGCCGCCATCAAGGCCGCCAACGCCGGCCTGTCGTTGCAGGGCTCGGCCGTGGCCAGCGACGCTTTCTTTCCGTTCCGCGATGGGCTCGATGTCGTCTGCGACGCCGGTGCAGCGTGTGTGATCCAGCCCGGCGGCTCGATGCGCGACGCCGAAGTGATTGCCGCGGCCGACGAGCGCGGCGTGGCCATGGTGTTCACTGGCACCCGCCACTTCCGCCACTGAGCCCGCGCGTGGAATGCCGGAAGGCATTGCGTGGCGGGCGTTGACCCAGGCGCGAACCCAGCGCATGGGCTGAGCCCGCGCGCGATTCGTCGAGCCGGTTTCAGATGCCGCTGACCACGGCATCCAGCGCGTCGAGAATGTCCGCCTGGTGAGCACGCAGCGTGGCCACTGGCTTGCCCAGAAACCGCGCTTCGATACCTGCCGCCAATTGCGCCTGCAAAGACAAGCGCTCACCTTTGACAGCCAGCTCAGGCGCCAACCTGCGCGGCGGCCGTGCGAGCCCCACCGCGACCCGGCTCAGAGGCATCACAAGGCGAGTTCGCAGCTCGGAGAGCAAATCACTTTGCACGTCAACGACGTAAGGCGTCGAATCGCGTGAGCGCAGGTTGGGGTTTTGGTAGACGTCAAATTGCGCCATGGCCACGTCACCAGGCTCGCAGCTCGTCACTCCACAGCCCATGCTTGTCAACCTGATCATTCACCGCAGCAATCCACTGCGCATGCTCGGTATTGAAGCGCTTGCGCCGTGCGCGCAACGAGCCCGCCGCGGGCTTGAGCAAGCGTTGGTAGTCGTCATAAGACAGCAACACGGTGTCGGGCACGCCGGCCTTCTCGACCACCACCGGCGCCAACTTGGCTTGCTGGCACAGGCTGCCGAACTGATTCTTGGCTTCTGTCGCGCTGATGGGCATGTGACGGCTCCGTTGGAAAGGGCGAGAAGGAATGGCCATTTTAGCCATTACCATCCCGCCATGACCCGCGCCGATGCCATGAGCCTGCTGATCGCCGCCATCGCGCGGCTGCTCACCGGCGCGCAGGGGCACTGGAAGGGCTGCGCGCCCAAGGCCGAGCAGCGCATCTACTTTGCCAACCACCAAAGCCACCTTGACTGGGTGCTGATCTGGGCCGCGCTGCCCAGCGAGCTGCGCGCGCGCACGCGGCCGATTGCGGCGCGCGACTACTGGACCTCATCACCCTTCAAGCACTGGGTCACGCGCGAGGTGTTCCACGCCGTCTATGTATCGCGCCAGCGCACGGATGATCAAGACCCGCTCGAGCCGCTGGCCGACGCGTTGCGCCAGGGTGACTCGCTGGTGATCTTTCCTGAAGGCACGCGCAGCAACAAGGGCCGGCCGCAGCCCTTCAAGACCGGGCTGTACCACCTGGCCGAGGAATTCCCGCAGGCCCAGTTGATTCCGGTGTGGATCAACAACGTGCAGCGCGT
>JAYUPO010000385.1:0-26367 GCA_043760085.1 Burkholderiales bacterium | reverse complement strand
TCTCGGTGCTGGTGCCCAACTTGAAGGGCGCCCTGCGCGCCATCGAGGTGGGTGCAGATTCGATGCTGCTGCCGCTGTCGGCCAGCCATGCGCACAGCCTGGCCAACATGCGCCGCCCGCCCGATGAGGTGGTGCGCGACATCGCCACCATCGTGGCCGAGCGCGACGCCGCTGGATCGAGGTGTTTGATCGAGGTGGGTTTGAGCACCGCCTTCGGCTGCACGATCCAGGGCCGGGTCGAGCCGGCCGAAGTGCTGCGTCTGGTGGTTGCCGCGCTCGATGCGGGCGTGGACCGTATCGGCCTGGCCGACACCGTGGGCTATGCCGACCCGGCCCAGGTGGCCGCCCTGTTTGAGCAGGGCTTCAAGGTCGCCGGCAACAAGCTCGTCTGCGGCCACTTTCATGACACGCGCGGCCTGGGCCTGGCCAATGTGTACGCCGCCTGGAGCGTGGGCGTGCGCCGCTTCGACGCCTGCCTGGGCGGCATCGGCGGCTGCCCGCATGCGCCCGGCGCCAGCGGCAACGTGGCCACCGAAGACGTGGCCTATCTCTTTGCCAGCATGGGCCAACCCACCGGCCTGGACTTTGCACAATTGATGGCGCTGCGCAGCCGGGTGGCGCAATGGCTCGAAGGCGAGCCGCTGCACGGCAACATCTGGCGCGCCGGCCTGCCCAGCACGGTGGCGGCATGACCAACTCATCTCAAACGTTACCCACTGCGAATCAAGCGCCCACCCCCCAGCCCCTGGCGGGCTTGCGGGTCGTCGAATTCACGCACATGGTGATGGGCCCCACCTGCGGCATGGTGCTGGCCGACATGGGGGCCGAGGTGATCAAGGTCGAGCCGATCGATGGCGAAGGCACGCGCCGCCTGCTCGGCGCCGGCGCGGGATTCTTCCCCATGTTCAACCGCAACAAGAAAAGCATCCGCATCGACCTGAAGCAAGCGGCTGGCGCCGAAGTCGCACGCAAGCTGGCGTTGAGTGCTGACGTGGTGGCTGAAAACTTCAAGCCCGGTGCCTTGAAGCAATACGGCCTCGATTACGCTGCGCTGGCGCCGCACAACCAACGCCTGATCTACGTGGCGCACAAGGGCTTTTTGCCCGGGCCGTATGAACACCGCACCGCGCTCGATGAAGTGGTGCAGATGATGGGCGGCCTGGCCTACATGACCGGCCGCCCCGGCGACCCGCTGCGCGCCGGCAGCAGCGTGAACGACATCATGGGCGGCATGTTCGGCGCCATCGGCACGCTGGGGGCGCTGATCCAGCGCGGCATCACCGGCCGGGGGATGGAAGTGCAATCGGCCCTGTACGAGAACAACGTTTTCCTCATGGGCCAGCACATGTTGCAGTACGCCATGACGGGCAAGCACCCCGCGCCCATGCCGGCGCGCGACAACCCCTGGGCGGTGTACGACGTGTTCACGGTGAAAGACGGCGAGCAGATTTTTCTGGCCGCGGTGAGCGATGCGCAGTGGCAGACCTTCTGCACCCTGATGGGCTTTGCCGACTTGGCCGTCGATGCCAGCCTGGCCACCAATAACCAGCGCGTGCAGCGGCGCCCCGACTTGCTGGCCACGCTGCGCGAACGCTTGTTGCCCCACAGCGCGGCCGAACTGGCGCGCCGCTTTGAAGCCGCCGGCCTGCCGTTCGCGCCGATTCGCCGCCCTGAAGATTTATATGACGACGAGCACCTGGTGGCCACCGGCGGCCTGGCCGATGTGGTGGTGCCCGACGGCCCGCGCGCCGGCCAGACGGTGAAGACCACGCTGTTCCCCATCACCCTGGCCGGCCAGCGCCTGGGCGTGCGCCTGAACCCGCCGGCCATGGGCGAACACACTGATGCCTTGCTGCAAGGGTTGGGCTACAGCGTGCAACAGATTCAACAACTCAAGACCCAGGCCGTGGTGGCCTGAAACCAAGCGGAAATTGCCATGACACATCGCTTCACCCGACGCCAGGCCGTGCTGGCTTTTGGAACGTCCATGGCGCTGGCCACCACGGCCGGCCGTGCCTTCGCGCAGGCCGGCGACAAGACCGTCAAGTTCATCCTGCCCAATGCCGTGAGCTCGGGCGTGGACACCATCACCCGCAGCGCGCAGGCGGCCTTGGCCAAGGCGCTGGGCATGGCCGTGGTGGTGGAAAACCAGCCCGGCGCCGGCGGCATCGTGGGCGTGCAGGCGCTCACCCGCGCCGCGCCCGACGGCAACACGCTCAGCGTGGTGTCGAACAACGTGGTTATCTTTCCCAGCGTCTACAAAACGCTGCCGTTCGACCTGCACACCGATGTGACGCCGATTGCCATTTGCGGCTACACGCCCATCGTGCTGGTGGTCAACCCCAAGGTGCCGGCGCAAAACTCGAAGGAGTTTGCCGCTTACTTGAAGGCCAAGAGCGGCGACGTCACCTACGCCTCGGGCGGCAACGGCACCATCCTGCATTTGGCCGCCGAGATGTATGTGGACGAGGTGGGCGCCAAGGCGCGCCACATCCCCTACAAGGGCGTGGGCCCGATGCTCACCGACCTGATCGGCGGCCAGGTTGAATTCGCCACCGCCGCCTTGCCCAGCGTGCAGCAGCACCTGAAGAGCGGCGCGCTGCGCGCCATCGGCGTGGGCACCAGCCAGCGCGTGGCCGCGGCGCCGGACATTCCCACCTTCGTCGAGCAGGGCGTACCCGGCTATGTGGTGGAAGCCTGGTTTGCCGTGCTCGGCCCCAAGGGCATGGCCGCGGCCGATGTGAGGCGGGTGAACGCGGCCGTGGTGGCGGCCTTTGCCGATGCCGCGGTGATGGAAGCCATGGCCAAGCAGGGCAACGTGATCAACATCAGCACACCCGAGGTGGCGCAGAAATTCTTTAAAGACGAATTGGTGAAGTACGCCAGGCTGGTGAAGAAGGCGGGCATCGAGGCGCAGTGAACGCTCGCAGGCACATCGCGTTCAAGCCGTGCTTTCAGGGCCGGCGTTGCGCAGCGCGCCACCCACTGAGCGGGCACTGCGGCCGCAGCGCAGTTGCCAGCCCCGCTCGACAAAATTGGCATGGCGCCTTCAGTGGGAAAGCGCCTACAGGTTTGCAGCGGCTCGGCTGATTGCCGCGTGCGCGTGCGTGGCTCAAGCTGTGGCCAGGCACAAGGCGGTGCAGTTCGCAACTTGCCAGCGTGTCGCTTGGAGACTCAACATGCTTTACACCATTGCGGTAGTGCTTCTCGTTCTGTGGCTGCTGGGCCTGGTGACTTCGTTCACCGCAGGCGGCCTGCTCCACGTCCTGCTCGTCGTGGCCGTGGTGATGGTGCTGTTCCAGTTGATCAGCGGCCGGCGCGTGGGTTAGTCAAGTTAGCACTGGGGGCGGGCAGCGCGGGAACTCCCGGCTGCCCGACCTTCAACTGCCGAGCAGTTCGCCAATAGGCTTGAGATCGTCAACGCGGTCGCACACCGCCTTGATGCTGGTGAGGATCGGCACCGCCAGCAGCAAGCCCCAGATCCCCCACAACCAACCAAAGGCCAGCACGCCCACGAACACCGCCACCGCGTTCATGCGGCCGGCGCGGCTGGTCAGCCACGGCACCATCAGATTGCCTGACAACGTGTGAACCAGGACGGTCACGCCGCCCACCAGCAAGGCCATGTCGATGCTGCCGAACTGCACAAACGCCACCAAAGACGACGTGGTGCCCAGGATCATCGCGCCGATGTAGGGAATGAAGTCGAGCACGAATGCCGCCACGCCCCACACGGCGGCATGCTCCACGCCGATGGCCAGGAATGACAGCCAGATCACCACGCCCACCACCGCGCTGGTGAACACCTGCACCAGCAAGTAGCGCTGGATCTGCGCGGTGATTTCGTCCAGTGCCTGCACCGTCAGGCGTTTCGTGGCGAAGTTGGGCCCGGCGATCTTCACCACCTTGCGCCGGAAGGTGTTGCCCGAGGCGAGCAGGAAAAAGGTGATGAAGGCCACCACGATGGCCTGGCCGATGGTGGTCGCCAGGCCCAACGTGCCTGTCCAGAGGTAGTCCTTGATGTCGAACTGCGGCCGCTCGATGCGCACGCGGGTCACGCCGCGCGTCGGGGCGGGCGCCGGCTGGCTGCTTTCCTGCGCCGCCTGTTCAAGTTGCACAGCGGCCTTTTGCACCTTGTCGATGGTGCTTTCAGATTGGCTGCGGCGCTCGCGCACGGCCTGGCCGATCTTCTGCGCCACCTCGGGCACGGACTCGATCAGCTTGTTGGCATCGTCGCTCAACGCATAGCCCGTCCAGCCCAGGCCGCCGCCGATGCTGAGCATCAACAGGGCCGCACCGATGGCGCGCGGCAAGCGCAGCCGTTCGAGCCGGTCGACGATTGGTGTGAGCGCGTAGCTGAAGGTCAGGCCCAGCAACAGCGGCACGATGACGGCGCTGGCCCAGCGCAAGGCAAACAAGGTGGCCAGCACGGCCAGCACGGCCAGCGATACGCTGCGCACGTCGATCGGCATGTCCAGGTGCAGGCGTTGCGGATCGGGCAGCGCACCGGGTTCGGCCGCCGTCGGCAGCTCGTTGGCTGGCGTGGCTTCGGCGTGGTTGGAGTCTGCTGGTGACGCAGGCACTGGTGTTGCAGGCATCAGGCAGCGTACCGCACAGGGCGTGTAGGACGGTGCCTCGACTTGTTGCCGCACAAGTCCGATGCTTGGTCGGGGCGCCCCGTGCTCTGGGGCGGTGGAGATAGACACAAGCGGGCGCGGCGGATCAGCCCCGGGGCATTCAGGTCAAGAGACTCTCCAGCGAACTGACCACTCTGAACTGCACTTCTTCAAAGTTCTTGAAGTGCCGCTTCCCGCATTCAATCCGTAAATCCTCAATCGGTCGCAGCAGATCAAGCTGAACATGGTCATCTTTTCCGGTGCGCTTGGTTTCTGCCACGAAGTACAGCACGCGGTCGTTTCGGTAGGCGATGGCCCAGTCCGGGTTGTACGGCCCGACCGGCGTTTCGATCTGGAACCAGCGTGGCAGCTTGATGTAAAAAAGGACGTCGTCGTTCGAATCGCAGGCCTGCGCGAAGCGGCGCTCGGGTTGCGAGTCGGAATCGATCACGATGTGCGAGAAAAGCGTCTTTTCCAGTTTGCCGACCGCGATCACATTGGATGCAAACACCTCCATGAGATCGCCACTTTCAAATCGACGCATCTCGTAGCAAGCGTCTTCAACTTTGATGTACGTGACGCCGCTTTCGTCGGAGCCGTCTCCGTACACCAGGACATGGCGCTTCTCGGCGTTGATCAGCTCTGCCGTTTGGTCAACGAACGCCTGCGGGTTGTTCACCGCATCGGCCAGCCGGCCCGACTCCAACAGGATGCGCGCCACTGTTGACTTGGCCAAGCCGGTCTTGGCTTGCACCTGGCCCACGAAGTCGGGCATCACATACCGGGCCTGCACCGTGTGCGTGCGGTAGCCCGTTTGGGCGCCGGCCACGCCTTTGTCGCCAATGCTGATCTCGGCGCGCGTCAACGCCACCTTGGGCTGTTCGATGACGGGCATCCTTGTTTTGATGCGGGCGGCGGCCTTGGCAACCAACTCGCTTGTCTTGTAGTCCACGCGGTAGCGCGTGCGCTCGCGAATCCGAGACCACAGTTCCAGGAACCGGGTGTCGGTGGCGTAGCCCTTGCGCAGTTGCGCCGTCACCTTGTCGCGCTCGTTCTTCACCAGATCGCGCTTGAAGCTCACGCCCGCCTCAACCATTTCGGTCTGAAGCTGGCTGGCAAAGTCTTCGTAGCTCTCGTTGGCGATCACGGTCAAGCGGTTGATGGCCGGGTCGTGCACGCGCACAAACTCGTTGCCGTCGCTTCTCACGCACAAGCGCAGTCCGCGCCCAATCTCTTGGCGCTTCTTGATCTCTGAGCTGGACTCGGCCAAGGTGCAAATCTGGAAAACGTTCGGGTTGTCCCAGCCTTCGCGCAAGGCGGAGTGGCTGAAGACGAACGACAGCGGTTCGTCCAGGCTCAGCAAGCGCTCCTTGTCACGCATGATCAGCTCAAACGCGCTGGCTTCGGCATCGGCATTGCTTTTGCCAGTGACGGTTTCGAACGGCGACACCGCTCGCTTGTCCTGTGAAAAGTAGCCGTTGTGAACCTTGTTCGCCGCGAACGGCATCAGCCCGGCAAAAAATTCCTTGGCTCGGTACTGCTCGAAGATCTCCTCAAACCAGAGCGCGAACTTGCCAGGGCTCACCGCATCGCCATCAAAGGCACGGTAGTTCGCAACCCTGTCAATGAAGAAGACCGACAGCACCTTCACGCCCATCGGGTGCAAGCGCTTGGCCTTTTCAAAATGGCGCCGAACCGTGGCTTCGATTTGCAGGCGCAAGATGGCATCCGTCAACGCGCCGTGCGGGCTGCCCTTGCGCACGCGAACATCGTTGGCGAAGGTGACGACGTTCTCGCCCACGTCGATCTCGTTGACGATGAACCCATCGCGGTAAGTCTCGCGCTGGTTTGACAGCGCATACAGGTCGCTGCCGGGTTTAACGGCCACGCTCTTCTTCGTCGGGCCGCTCGCCTGATTGACCCAAATGCTCAGCTTGGCGGAAACGCTGCGCTTGCCTGCCGTGAAGCCGTCCACTTCAACGTAAGCCTGGTTCGCATCCTTCAACTCGATCACTGAATCAACGCCGATCTGCTTCACCAGCCCCAGCTCATAGGCGCGCACCGGGCCCAACGAATAGATCAGGTTGTAGGCGTTGCGGTGCGTGGCGGAGTAGCGCAGGGTGCACAGGGGGTTGAGCCGGGCGATGGCCTGTTTGCGAATGTCTGTTTCCAGGTTCTGCGGCTCATCAAGAATCACGATGGGCTGCGCCGCTTGAATGAATTCAATCGGCTTCAGCCCCGTTTCGCGCAGCTGGTTGATCACATTGCCCCGGCTCTTTTTCCTGGGCTTGCCCGCGTCCGTACCGTCGCCGGTCTCGGCCGTGTCCTTTGCGAAGGCGTCGATGTTGATCACCAGAATCTGAATCGCGTCAGACAAAACAAAGTTGCGCAACTGATGAACTTTGGCCGACTCATAGGCCGTGAACTCGACCCGCTCGTGGTCGTACAGCGTTTGGAAGTGTTCCTTGGTGGCGCGCAGGCTGCTCAGCACGCCCTCACGAATGGCCACGGAAGGCACGACGACGACGAACTTCTTGAAGCCATACGTCTTTGAAAGCTCATGCACGGTGCGCAAGTAAACGTAGGTCTTGCCCGTGCCGGTTTCCATCTCCACGGTGAAGTTGGGGAACTCCCCCGCTGCCGAGCCGTCGTCCAGCTTCATGGCGTCAAGCCAAGCAGATGAGTCAATGCCATGCGCCTTCTGTACAGCGTGCAAGTTGGCCAGCCATTGTTCGTCGGTGATCACCCTTTGATTCGCCACGCCGGTTTCGCTGAACTTCAGGCTCGACAGGCCATCGTCGGCCATCGGCACCACGCTTCGTGATGCGTCGGGCTGGCCGGCAAAGAGGGCCACCACGGCACGCACCGCTTCGAGCTGGTAGCCCTGGTTGGCGTCGAATTGCAGTTTCATGCCATCAATCTTTCTTGCGTCGCGGTTTGGGCGCCTTGCCTGCCTGCAGCGCGATCTGCTTCAACGACAGGTCAAAGTCTGATTCGCCTGCCAGCGCCATCCGGTCTTGGCGAAACGCGCTGTACTGGCTCAATGCATGTTCATCGGCCAACTCTTTGCTCACGTGGCCAGCGCCTTGAAGAATGTCGCGCTCGTTCAAGCTGAGGAAGCCGTGCAGCTTCTCAATCCAGTCGGCCATGTGCATGGGTCTGCGGCGCAGGGCCTGGGCCTCGGCGAACGCCAGATACTGTTCAACGATGTTGTTCAAGGCGCGCAATTCGTCTTCGGCCAGGTAGTTCTTGGCCACCGTCACGTCACGCGCCAGGATGCGTTCGCCAGACCAGTTCGTCAGCCCCATGTTGGGCTTGCCGGCATGGGCCCGTGCTTTGATCAACTCGGCGGCGGTCTTGCCGGTGATGGCGAAGTGGAACTTGTTCTGCACCGTGGCATAGAACACCTGGGTCAATTCCACCGCAGGGTCGTAGTCAATGCTGGTGGCGTAAATCTCAGCCACCTTGCGGTAGAACTGCCGCTCTGAGCTGCGAATGTCGCGGATGCGTTCGACCAGCTCGTCGAAGTAACGATCGAGAACACTGCCTTCCTTCAGCCGCTGGTCGTCCAGTGCAAAGCCCTTCACCAGGTATTCGCGCAGCCGCTGCGTGGCCCAGATGCGGAACTGCGTGCCGCGCCGGCTGCGCACGCGGTAGCCCACAGAAATGATCACGTCCAGGCTGTACAGCCGCACCGGCCTGTCGGAATGAGCAATGTGCAAATCTTGCACATTGCTTTCCTGGGGCAACTCGCCTTCGGTGAAGACGTTGCCGATGTGCTTGGTGATCACCGAGCGCTCGCGCTCGAACAGTGCAGCCATCTGTTCCTGGCTCAGCCACACCGTTTCGCCGTCGCTCAGCACATCGAGCCGCAGCGTGCCGCCTTCGGTTTGGTAGAGCAACACCGGGCTCTCGGCGCTGACCCGGGGTGCGGGTTTCTTCGCCATCGTCAGCCCCTTACAGACAGGTGAACTTGATGCCCGCGTCGTGGCATTGCAGGCTGAGGTTGGTTTTCAAGGTGTCTGAATCGTGGAACACGCCGTCAATGGCGATCAGCTCGCGCGGCCTCATGTCCACCAGCGGCTGAATCATGGCTTCGTTGAACGACGCCAGCACGAACAGCATCTGGCGTTTGTGGATGGCGAAGACCTTGGCGCCGGCAACTTTAAGCACCTCGACCGGTGTGGTCAGTTCCTGGCCAAATTTCAGCAGCAACTCGTAGAGCATGTGCTCGAAGTTGGCGCCGTCCTTTTCGGCCTTGGTGAAGAGCGAAATCTGCTCGGCCAATTGGTCGGCGGTGTCGATGCTGTCGCCACGCCATTGCTTGAA
The DNA here is from genome assembly GCA_043760085.1 of Burkholderiales bacterium. Taxonomy (GTDB): domain Bacteria; phylum Pseudomonadota; class Gammaproteobacteria; order Burkholderiales; family Burkholderiaceae_C; genus Rubrivivax. The sequence continues at coordinate 17,422 of JAYUPO010000385.1, read as the reverse complement.
ATTTGACGGCGCGAGTAGAAAGGATTTGAAGCCGACGTCTTCGCATGCGGGTGACGCGAGGTCTGCCATCAACTGCCGACCGGCCATGACCTGGCCAATGCGCGATCTACTCACGTCAGCGATAGATCGATACCCTGCTTTGCCAGCCTCAGACTCTAGCGCCAGGGGCTCAGGAAGCTGCGCACAAATGAATCTCAGGTTCTTGTCTTCCTCGGCATTCGCATCCAATACCGCGTGGCCAAACGTGCCCGAACCGCTGAAGAAATCCATCACCAATTCGTCACCGGTGCATCCTATTGACAGCAACGTCCGGATGAGCCGTGTCGGTTTTGGCGTTAGCGATACCTCGGGGATCAGCTCGCGAAGCTCCTTCGTCGCTTCGTCGGTGTGACCAGCAATTTCATGACTCAGCAAAGACATTGGCATCATCCCTTGCTGAACCTCAGAGATGAAATTTTTCAAGGCAGGTACATCATTCGTGCCGTCGGCACCCCACCAGAGCCGACCGTCGCTTGCATACCTTCGCATCACATCGACAGACGAGCCCCAAACGCGAGTTTTCTTTGGCCAAATGTCCTTGCCGTCTTTGGGCCGTTTGAGCGCATAAAACAGTGTTGGCCGCTCATCGGCGGTATATCGACAAGTAAGGTCGGTGGCCTTCCAATCACCCCGTGAGTCACGATCCGGGTTCTTGTAGCGGGCTCTTTGCGCGTCAGTCACTGGCAAAAGATTTCGTCGAAACAGATCACTTCGCCTGAATGCGATGATGGACTCGTGAAGATAGCCAATGTCCTTGGTATCGGGTGGTGGCGAGTAGCGCTTCTCCCAAGCGAAGACGCACAGGAAGTTTTCCTCGCCAAAGACTTCGTTCATCAGACAACGCAAGTTATGTGCTTCGTTGTCATCACACGAGACAAAGATCACCCCGTCCTCTCGCAGCAAATTGCGTGCGATGTACAGCCGCGGCAGCATCATCGACAGCCAGTTGCTGTGATAGTGGCCGTTCTCCTTGCTGTTCCTGCGAAAGAAGCCCTCGCGCATCAGGGTGCCGTCGTCGGCCAGGTCGTTGATGCGGCGCAGGTAGTCTTCCTTGCTTTCCTGGAAGCGGTCGGGGTAGATGAAACTGTCTGACCCCGTGTTGTAGGGCGGGTCGATGTAAATCAACTTCACCTTGCCGAAGTAAGCCTTCTGCAAGACCTTCAGCACTTCCAGGTTCTCGCCCTCGATGAAGACATGCTGCGCCTGGTCGAAGTTGATGGAGAGCTCGCGTTGCGGGCGCAGCGTGGCGCTCGATGGCGTTTGCAGCACCTTGTAGGCGTTGGCCTTGCCGGCCCAGGTGAGTGCGTAGCGCTCGCCACTCTCGGCCACGCTGGCCTCGCCCAAGGCGCGCTTGAGCGCCGCAATGTCGAGCTTGCCTTCCGTGAATGCGCTGGGAATCAACTGCGCCAGTTGGGCGCGCAAGCCTTCGGCAATGTCGGGTGAGTGGGCAAACTCTGGGGTTGCAACAGGCGGTGTTTCGCTGGCGGGCGTCGCGGGCATCGAAGGCGTCACAGGCAGAGGGCCAAGCGGCCGGTTCAAGGTTGAATGCTTGCTGAAAGATTGTGCGGTACGTTGGCGCCCGATCTAGCCAGCGGTTTACTTTCCCACGAGAGCATCCATCCGACATCGGTGAGTCAATGGGCTGGTTCGGCCGGTACGATGCCAAGTGTCACCTCATCTATTGAACCTGCCCCATGCGCATCCTGGTCAACGGTGTTCACCTGTATTTCGACGTCGAAGGCGCTGGCCTGGTGCCGCGCGGTGCGCAGATGCAGGCCCAGCCCACCCTGCTGCTGCTGCACGGCGGGCCGGGCGCCGACCACTCGGGGTACAAGCCTTATTTTTCGCGCTTTGCAGACATCGCCCAGGTCGTCTACCTCGACCACCGTGGCAACGGCCGCAGCGATGCTGCGTCGAGCGACACCTGGAACCTGGCGCAGTGGGCCGACGACGTGGTGGCCTTTTGCGCGGCGCTGCAGATCACCCGGCCCATCGTCTACGGTGCTTCGTTCGGCGGCATGGTGGCCATGGCTTATGCCACGCGCCACCCTGGCCATGCGGGTGCGCTGGTGTTGGTGAGCACGGAAGGGTCGGGCCCCGGTGACTTGCCGGCCAAGGTGGCGATGTTCGAACGCCTGGGCGGCGCCGAAGTGGGCGCCCTGGCGCGGCGGCGCTTCATCGAGCGGCAAACCGATCGTGCAACGCTGGCACGCTGGCTCGACGTTGCCCTGCCGCAGTACACGCGCCGTGTGCCCGACCCGGATGCTTGGTCGCGCATGCTGAGCCGCCCCGAGGTGACGCATTGGTTCATGCGCTTCGATGGCGAAAGCCGGCGCTTCAACCTCTTGCCCGAACTGCATCGCATCACCTGCCCCACGCTGGTGATGGGCGGCCAGGACGACCCGATGACACCGATTCAAGGCCAGCGCGATATCGCTGCGGCCTTGACAGGCTGCGCGGTTCGCTATGAAGAATTCGCCCACTGCGGGCACGGCGTGGTGGCCGATGCGCCCGAAGCGGCTGAACGGGTGCTGCGTGCGTTCATCAACCAGGTGTGCAGCGAAGACAGCGGCGCATGACGCGCGCAGAGTTGTTTCGGCTGGCTTGGGGAATCGATACGGCCCATGAGTCGAGCTTCGGCCAGAGCGGCTTTGCCGGCGAGAGCGCCTTCGCGCGGCGTATCGAAACTGTGACCACGCCCACCCCCCAAGCCTGTGCGGACGCATCGCGCGGCTGATTCGGCCCGGAGCGTTGTCGTTCATTGTCGTGAATACAGCAACGGTAGTCAGCCCGAGTCTGAGCGCCCCAGGACAAAGCCGTGAGCCTGTCGATGTCAACGCCGCGCGACCAAGCCCAGCGTTGCTGTGGCTTGTTCCGAATGCAACAATTGTCGTTCCAGGAACAAACCGCAACAACGATGACATCCTACGACGACATCGAGCTGCGCCGCCCCGAGCTTGCCAAGACTTACCTTGAGTTGATCAGCGGCCAGCCCGGCCGCCCGCTGGCCATGTTCGCGCCGCGGCGCATCGGCAAAACATTCTTTCTGGATCGTGACTTGAGCCCGGCGGCACAGCGCGCCGGCTGGCTGCCGGTGTATGCCGACCTGTGGCTGCAAAAGACTGCACCCCTGGCCGCCATCAACCATGCGCTGGAAGAGGCGCTTGACGATGCGCTGGTGCCCGCCGGCACCACCGGCAAGCTGGCCAGGACGACGGTCAAAAAAGTGGGGGCAATGGGCGTCTCGATCGATCTGGGCGATGCACCCGCCCGGCGTGCCTTGCCCACTGCGCCCGAGTTGCGGCTTGACGCCTTGGTGACGCGCCTGGCCGCGGCGGCGGGCAAGCCCGTGCTGTTGATGCTCGACGAGATCCAGTCGCTGGGTGATGTGAGCGACGGCGACCAGATCATCGCCACGTTGCGCGCCGTGCTGCACAAGCGGCGCAAGGTGGTCGGCGCCGTGTTCACCGGCTCGTCGCAAGAAGCCATGGCGCGCATGCTCTCAACCGCCGGCGCACCGATGTACCAGTTTGCGCAGTTGCTCGACTTCCCGGTGCTGGGCGACAAGTACCTGAAGCAGTTGGCTGACCACTTCGCCAAAGTGCACACGGGCAAGGCGCTGCCGCTTGACGAGCTGCGCAGCGTTTTCGCACGCATTGGCTTCAAACCCCGCCTGATGCGCGACTTGGTGAAGGCCTTGTCGGCCGAAGGCCACACCGATGTGCTGGCCGGCGTGAAGCGCTTCTTGCAAAGCGACAGGCAGGTGGCTGGCTGGCGCGCCCTGCTGCAGCCGCACGACTTGTTTGAGCGCGCTGTGCTGTGGGTCATCGCCCAAGGCCAGCCGCCCATGGGCACGCAAACCCAGGCTCTGCTGGCGCGGCTGCTGGGCGTGCGCCCCACCGTGGCCAAGGTGCGCGCCGCCATCGAGCGGCTGCGCCGCAGCGGCCTGCTGGCCAAGGCCGGCGTGGGCGCCACGCGCCTTGAAGACAGCATGTTTGCCGAATACCTGCAAGGCTTGCCGATTGAAAAACTGAGGTGAGGCCAACGACGATGATTGAACGCAAGTTGCGCGTGGGCATGCCCATCACGCCCGAAGAATTTGACGCGCTGAGCGACGCGCAGCTCGAACGCCTGGTGCCCAAGGCGTATCGCGAGTTCTTCCCGGGCAAGGACTTCTGCGCCGACGGACACTTCTACTTGCACGACGGCACGGCGTGGTGCTTCTACAGGGGCGATCTGCTGGACGGTTGAGGCCAGCGCGCCGCGATCTTGGCCGGTTCAGACCACCGCGCCATCGACGCGCTGCGCAGCCCGTTCGCGTGGCGTGGATGCGGCCAGGCGCAGGGGCATACTTGGCAAAGCGATGTTCGCCAGCCCTCGGAACCGTTGACATGCCCAACCACCACGATCAACTCGTCGCGCTGGCGGCAGTCATCGCCGCCCGACGCGACGACATCATGGATGCCTGGCGCCGCAAGGTGACGGCCGACCCCAAGCTCACCACCGGAAATTCGCTGCCCAGGGCCCAGCTCCACGATCATCTGCCGGCGCTGTTGCAGGACTTCGAGCGGCGCTTGGCCGCGCGCAGTTCTCAGATGCGCGCAGCCGCGGTGGACGAGCAAAAGGGCGATGCCGCGGCGCACGGCCTGCATCGCTGGCAGCAAGGCTTTGACCTGAGCGAGGTGTCGCGCGAACTCGGGCGCTTGAACGAATGCGTCGTGGCCGAGCTGGATCGCTGCGCCGGCCTGCATCCGCACTTTGAACCGGGCGTCATGGCCGACGCCCGCGCCATCTGGGCCGAGCTGTACAGCGTGACCATCGGGTCGAGCACGTCGCAGTTCTTCGACTTGCAGCAACTCGAGGCGGCCAGCCACGTTGCGGATCTGGAACGCGCGTTGGATGCATTGCGCGAACTGGAAACGCAACGTGCGGCGTTGTGGCAGCAGGCCGCCCACGACCTGCGCGGCAACCTGGGTGTGGTCGCCATGGCTGCCGCGGGGCTGAACTCCAGCAAAGCGACGCTTGACGCACGCGAGAAATTCCTGGGCTCACTGGATCGAAACGTGCGGGCATTGCACAGCTTGCTTGAAGACGTCACCAGCCTGGCGCGCCTGCAAGGCGGGCAAGAGCAGCGCGCGCTGGCGGCGTTCGACGCAGCCCCCCTGCTGCGCGAGGTGGCCGAAGGATTGCAGGCGATGGCCGACGACCGGCGCCTGCACCTGGCACTCGACGGGCCGGCCGTGCTGCGGGTCGAAGGCGACGCCGTGAAGGTCAGGCGCATCGTGCAGAACCTTGTGCTCAACGCCATCAAGTACACGCGCCAGGGCGGTGTCGCCCTGAGCTGGGGCGAGGGCGTCGAGAACGACGCCGCGCGCTGGTTCATTCAGGTCAGCGACACCGGGCCGGGTTTGCAAGCGGCGCACAGCGCGCCGTTGGCCGGCGCGCTGGAGGTCGCCAGCGACCATGCGAAGGACATCGCCGCGGACGAGCGCTCGGGCGACATCTCGCATGTGAGCCCCGCGCAAGCGGCCGCTGCATCGGCGCCGCAAGACCCTGGCACGGCGGGTCATCAGCCAGGCGAGGGCATCGGTTTGTCGATCGTCAAACGCCTGTGCGCCTTGCTGGATGCAACGATCGAAGTCGATTCCAAAGTCGGCGCCGGCACGACGTTTCGTATCCTCCTGCCCAAGCAGTACGAGCACTGACGCGCAGGCCCCTGCACGGCGGGCCTGCGTTGGGCCATTCAATACGACACCATCGACTTGAAGCCGCCCCAGAACATGCGCTTGCCGTCGAACGGCATGGCCTTCGGGTCCATCATTTCAGCCAGGCGCTTGTCGCTCATCACCGCCTTGTTGATGCGGTCGCGGTCGCGGCGCGACTTGTAGGTGATCCACGAGAACATCACGACCTCGCCTTCCTTCAGCTTCACCGCCTGCGGAAAAGAGGTCCACTTGCCGGGCTTGACATCGTCGGCCACGTTTTCGTTGAACGACAGCGCACCATGCTCGATCCAGACCTTGCCCGCCTTGCGCGCCATGCGCTTGTAGTCAGCCAGCTTGGCCACGGGAACGGGGACGACGAAACCATCGACATAGATTGCCATTGCATGCTCCTTGGGTTGTGTTGCCGCGCCGTTTTGGGCAGGACGCGGCGGCTGCCTGAACGCTGAACCTTGAGTCAACGCCCTTGGGCTTTGCGCCAGGCTGCAAAGTCCAGCCGGCTTTGCTCTTCCGTGGGCGGGTACAGGCCCAGGATGCTGCGGCCCTCAAGCACTTTCTCTTGCACGAAATCTTCGAACACCGTCATCTCCACGGCCTCGGCGGCCACCTCGTCGGCCAGGTGGGCCGGGATCACCACCACCCCTTCGGCGTCGCCGACGATCACGTCGCCCGGGAACACCGGCGCGTCGCCGCAGCCGATGGGTTCGTTGATGGCGATGGCCTGGTGCACAGTGAGGTTGGTGGGCGCGCTGGGCCGCTGGTGGTAGGCCGGGAAGGGCAGCTTGGCGATTTCAGGCGAATCGCGAAAGCCGCCATCGGTGACCACGCCGGCCACGCCGCGCTTCATCAGCCGGCTGACCAGGATGCCGCCGGCCGACGCGGCGCGCGCGTCCTGGCGGCTGTCGATCACCAGCACGGCGCCAGGCGGGCATTCCTCTACCGCCTTGCGTTGCGGGTGGGCGCGGTCTTTGAACACGTCAATGGTGTTCAGGTCTTCACGCGCGGGCATGGTGCGCAGCGTGTAAGCCGGGCCCACCATGTTGGGCAGGCCGGGGTTGAGCGGGTGCACGTTCTAGATGAACTGGTTGCGCAGGCCGCGCTTGAACAGCGCCGTGCACAGGGTGGCGGTGCTGACGCGCAGGAGTTGGTCGCGGGTGGCGGGCTTGAGTGCTGGCATGGTGGCTCTTGAGAGGTTAACGTTGGAAATGAGCCAAAGCAAGGAATGACGCCACTTGCGCGACCCGTGCCGGGCGATTGAACAGGCGGTACAGCACCAACCAGTCTTCGGCGAACATCCATGGCAGGCCGTCTTCGTGGCGCACCCTGCTGGCGTCGAAATGCCAGCGCACCAGGCCCGTGGCGGTGCGCGCCGCGATGCCGGCCATCACATCCACGGCGGCGCCGGGGCCAGCGTCGAAGCGCTGGAAATGCGTTGAGGCCAGGCCTTCGCCCGAGGGGCGGTGTCCGGCGCCGGCCACGCGCTGTAAACGAGTGATGCATTCGGCGAAGTGCGCTTCGGTGACAACAATGTCCAGGTCGTTCGGCGCAGGCTCGATGCCCAGGTGGTGCAGCAGCACGCTGCCCCCAATCGCCCACGCAACACCTTCAAGCAACGGCGCCATGCGCCGTGCAAGAACAAGCGCTTCAGGCTCTGGCACCTCAAGAATTTCCCTCAAGCTGCGCCCCCGCACGCTGGATCACGCCGGCCCAACGTTTGGCTTCAGTCGCCAGGAAGTCACTGGTTTCCTTGGGCGTGGATGTCATCACCTCGGCGCCGGCTGCGGCCAGGCGCGCGCGCAGCTCCGGCGCGCGGATCACCTGAATCAGCGCTGCGGCCAGGCGCTCCGCCACGGCCTTGGGCATGGTGGCCGGAATCGCGATGCCCTGGTAGGTGCCCGACTCGAACCCCTTCACGCCTTGCTCAGCGATGGTGGGCGCGTCAGCCAGCAGCGCCATGCGGCTGCGCTTGGAAATGCCGATCAGCTTCAGCCGCCCGGCCTGCACCAGCGGCAGTGTGGCCAGCATGCCGTTGAGCACGATTTGCGTATTGCCCGCGGCCACATCGGCAATCGACTGTGCGCCGCCGCGAAACGGCACGTGCTGCCACTTCAGGCCAGTGGCCAGCGCGATCTCGACGATGCCCAGGTGGTTGGCCGAGCCGATGCCCGATGAGGCCGCATTGATGGGCTTGGTTTTTGAGTACGCCACCATCTCTGCCACGGTGTTGAACGGCAGGCTGGGCGTGGCGGCCAGGAGGTGCGGTGAATAGGCCAGCAAGGTGGCGCCGCGTAGTTGCTCGGGCTTGTAGGGCATGTCCTTGGACATCACCGCATTGATGGCCAGCGAGCTCATGTCCGACAGCAGCATGGTGTGGTCATCGGTCGCCGTGGCCACCGCCGCCGCGCCGATGGCGCCATTGGCCCCGGTCTTGTTTTCAACAATAACGTTGGTGTTGAGCAGGTCGCCCAGCGGCTTGCTGATCAGCCGCGCGATCACATCCGAGGTGCCGCCCGGCGGAAAGGGCACGATGATCTTCAAGGGCTGGCCGGGCCAGGCGGCGTACGCGGGCAGGCCCAGGCTGGCTGCGGCCAGGGCCGCGGTGGATTGCAGGAACTGGCGGCGCTGGCTCATGGTGAATCCTGTTGAGTGTGCGGTTTAGTAGATCACCGGCTCGGGCACCGGCGCGCCGAAACTGGTTTCGAGAAAGTCGAAGTCACAACCTTCATTGGCTTGAAGAATGTGCCGGCCGAACAGCCAGCCGTAACCGCGCTCGTAGCGCGGCGGCGGTGCCACCCACTGGGCGCGGCGCGCGGCCAGGTCTTCATCGCTCACGTTGAGGTGAATACGCCGCGCAGGTACATCCACCGTGATGGTGTCGCCGGTTTTCACCAGCGCCAGCGGCCCGCCCACAAAAGCCTCGGGTGAGCAGTGCAGCAGGCAGCCGCCGTAGCTGGTGCCGCTCATGCGCGCATCGCTCAGGCGCAGCATGTCTTTCACGCCTAGCTTCAAGAGCTTGGTGGGGATGGGCAGCATGCCCCATTCGGGCATGCCGGCGCCGCGTGGGCCGGCGTTGCGCAACACCAGAATGTCGTTGCCAGTCACATCCAGCGTTAAGTCATCGATCGCTGCCTTCAGCGCCGGGTAGTCGTCGAACACCAGGGCGCGGCCGGTGTGTTGCAGCAAGTGCGGCGCGCACGCGCTGGGCTTGATCACCACGCCATCAGGCGCCAGGTTGCCGCGCAGCACGGCCAGCGCACCTTCGGCATAAATGGGGCTGGCCAGCGGGCGGATCACGTCGGCGTTGTAGACCTCGGCGCCTTCGATGTTCTCGCCCAGCGTGCGGCCATTCACCGTGAGGGCCCGCACATCAAGGTGGCCGCGAATGCGTTCCAGCAGCGCGGGCAGGCCACCGGCATAGAAAAAGTCTTCCATCAAGTACTTCTCGCCGCTGGGCCGGATGTTGGCGATGACCGGCACCTTGCGGCTGGCGCCATCGAAGTCGTCGAGCGTGACGGCACGGCCGGCGCGCCGGCTCATCGCAATCAAATGAATGATGGCGTTGGTGCTGCAACCCATGGCCATGGCGCAGGCAATGCCGTTCATGAAGTTTGCGCGCGTGAGCATCTTTGCCGGCGTGAGGTCTTCCCACACCATGGCCACGCTGCGGCGGCCGCATTCGGCGCTCATGCGCACATGGTTGGCATCGGCCGCGGGGATGCTGCTGGCGCCGGGCAGCGTGAAGCCGCAGGCCTCGGCAATGCCCATCATGGTGGCGGCCGTGCCCATGGTCATGCAGGTGCCGTGGCTGCGCGCAATGCCGGCTTCCATCTCTTGCCAGGCTTGATCAGACAAGCGGCCGGCGCGGCGTTCATCCCAGTACTTGAAGGCATCTGACCCAGAGCCCAGCACCTGGCCCTTCCAGTTGCCGCGCAGCATGGGCCCGGCGGGCAGGTAGATGAAGGGCAGGCCCATGCTCAGCGCGCCCATCACCAGCCCGGGCGTGGTCTTGTCGCAGCCGCCCATCAGCACGGCGCCATCCACCGGGTGGCTGCGCAGCAGTTCTTCGCATTCCATGGCCAGGAAGTTGCGATACAGCATGGTGGTGGGCTTGACCAGGCTTTCGCTCAGCGAGATGGCCGGCAGCTCCATGGGGAAGCCACCGGCTTGCAGCACGCCGCGCTTCACGTCTTCAACGCGCTGCTTGAAGTGCATGTGGCACTGGTTGGCGTCACTCCAGGTGTTGACGATGGCGATGATGGGCTTGCCCACCCAATCAGCCGGCGCATAGCCCATTTGCATGACGCGCGAGCGATGGCCGAAGCTGCGGAAGTCGTCGGGCGCGAACCAGCGTGCGCTGCGCAGTTGATCGGCGGTGCGGCGGGCAGCCATGCCCGTCACGCCTGCTGGTACCACAGCACGCCCTGGGCATCCAGCTCGCACCGCGCCAGACCGCGCTGCACCAGGTGGTTCAGGCAGGCCACGGCCTCGCCGGTGGCCAGGTTGAGCAGCATGGTGTCGCTGACCGATATCTCGCGTGCGAACAGCGTGGCGAAGACATCCACCGCGCGCTTGCGTTCGCTCAGCCGCTGCAACAGGCGGTCGAGCGCGCGCTGCTGTGAAGCCGCCAGGTAGTCGAGCCGCGCATGCAGGCCGCGGAAGGGCTCGTTGTGCGAGGGCAGCACCAGCACGTCGTCAGGCACGGCAGCCTTGATCTTGGCCAGCGAATCGAGCCAGTCGCTCATCGGGTCGGCGTCGGGTTCGGTTGGGTAAACTGAAACGTTAGACGAGATGCGCGGCAGCACCTGGTCGCCCGAAATGAACAGCTTCAAATCTGGGCAGTGGTAGCAGGCATGCTCGGGCGAGTGGCCGGTGCCCACCACCACGCGCCATTCATGTTCACCAATGGGAATGCACTGCCCATCAACCACGCGGTTAAAACTGTCGGGCAGGGCGTGGATGCGTTTGCCGAAGTTGCCGAAGCGCGCGCGGTAGTCTTCCAGCGCCGGTTCGCCCCAGCCGGCGCGGCGAAAGAAATCCACCGCCACCTCGGGCGCTTCGCGGCCGGTGTCGCTCATCAACACGCGGCAATACAGGTATTCCTGGCGCGTCATCCACATACGGCAATTGAACTTGCGTGTCAGCCAGCCGGCCATGCCCACATGGTCGGGGTGCATGTGGGTGATCAGCACGCGCGTCATGCGTGCCCCGGCCGGTGCGGCCGCGAAAAGCGTGCGCCACGCGGCGGCCGTTTCGTCGGTGCGCAAGCCGGTGTCGAACTGCGCGAAGCCGCCGTCATCAACCACCGACCAGATGTTGATGTGGCTCAGCGGCCCCGGCATGGGCATGCGGATCCACTGCACGCCAGGTGCCACTTCCAGCGTTTGGCCCGGTTCGGGCGCGGTGGCGAACGGGTAGTCGAAGACCGGCTTCACAAGCCGTTCGCGGGCCGGCGCGGCGCTGTCCACGCTCAACGCGGCGCCATGCGAATGGCCCCGTCCAAGCGCACCGACTCACCGTTCATGTAGCCGCAGGTGACCATGAATTCGGCCAGCGCGGCGTACTCATCGGGTTCACCCAGGCGTTTTGGGAAGGGCACCGATGCGGCCAGCGCACCTTTCACGTTGTCGGGCAGGCCGGCCAGCAGCGGCGTCTTGAAGATGCCCGGCAGGATGGTGTTGATGCGGATGCCCTCGCCCATCAGGTCGCGCGCAATCGGCAGCGTCATGCCCACGATGGCGGCCTTGGAAGCCGAGTACGAAGCCTGGCCGATCTGGCCGTCTTGCGCCGCCACCGAGGCGGTGTTGACGATGGCACCGCGCTCGCCGTCTTCCAGCACGGGCAGCGTCATCATGCCGGCCGCGCTCTTGGCCAGGCAGCGGAAGGTACCGACCAGGTTGATCTGGATGATGCGGTCGAAGTTGGCAGTGGGGAAGGACTTGATTTCGCCGCTGGTCTTGTCGCGGCTGGCCGTCTTGATGGCGTTGCCGGTGCCAGCGCAGTTGATCAGGATGCGCTCCTGGCCGATCGCCGCGCGGGCCTTGGCAAAGCCGGCGTCGACCATTTCTTCATTCGTGACATCGACCTTGCAGAACACGCCGCCAAGCTCAGTGGCCAGGGCCTGGCCTTGCGCCTCGTTGAAATCGAAGATGGCGACCTTCACGCCGGCAGCAGCCAGGCGGCGCGCGGTGGCGGCACCCAGGCCGGAGGCGCCGCCGGTGACGACGGCGGAGATGGCTGAACTCAATTTCATGGGGGCTCCAGTGGAGTTGAAAACGCGGGGCGCAATGGTAGGCCGCGAATGGGCAGCACCGGTGTCGCCCATGGGGCAGTGCCCGGCGCTTGGGTAAAGTCAACTCCATTCCCATTGCAGCAAGAAGGCAGACCCATCATGGCAGAAGCATTCATCGTGGCCGCGGTTCGCACCGCCGGCGGCAAGCGCGGCGGCAGGCTTTCGGGCTGGCACCCGGTGGACCTGGCGGCCCAGGTGCTGGACGCGCTGATCGACCGCACCGGCATCGACCCCGCGTTGGTGGAAGACGTGATCATGGGCTGCGTGATGCAAGCCGGTGAGCAAAGCACCTGCATCGGGCGCAATGCGGTGCTGGCCTCGAAGCTGCCGCAATCGGTGCCGGGAACGAGCATCGACCGCCAGTGCGGCTCGTCCCAGCAGGCGCTGCACTTCGCGGCGCAGGCGGTGATGTCGGGCAGCATGGACTGCGTCATCGCCGCCGGCGTGGAAAGCATGAGCCGCGTGCCCATGCATATCGTGCCCAAGGCGTACCGTGAAGCCGGCCTGGGCCACTACATGAGCCCGACCATTCGCGCGCGCTACCCCGGGCCTGATTTCAGTCAGTTCATTGGCGCCGAGATGATCGCCAAGAAGTACGGCTTGAGCAAAGACGCACTCGACGCCTACGCCCTGCAAAGCCACAAGCGCGGCGCGGCGGCCACGGCGGCGGGGCGCTTCAAGGCCGAAATCGTGCCGGTGGCGGTGAAGCTGGCCGAAGGGGAATCGCCCCATGAATTGCACGTGGCCGATGAAGGCGTACGCGCCAACGCCACACTGGAAGGCATTGCCTCGGTGAAGCTGCTGCAAGAGGGCGGCGTGATCACCGCGGCCAGCGCCAGCCAGATCTGCGACGGCGCCTCGGGCGTGATGGTGGTGAACGAACGTGGCTTGAAGGCGCTGGGCGTGGCGCCGCTGGCGCGCATCCACCACATGAGTGTGATGGGGCACGACCCGGTGATCATGCTCGAAGCGCCCATTCCGGCCACCGAGCGCGCGCTGAAGAAGGCCGGCATGAAGCTGGGTGACATCGACCTGTACGAGGTGAACGAAGCCTTTGCCCCGGTGCCATTGGCCTGGGTACAAGCGCTGGGGGCCGATGCGGCACGGCTGAACGTGAACGGCGGCGCCATTGCCCTGGGCCACCCGCTGGGGGCTTCGGGCACGAAGCTCATGGCCACGCTGGTGCACGCCCTGCGTGCCGGCGGCAAGCGCTACGGGTTGCAAACCATGTGCGAAGGCGGTGGCATGGCCAATGTGACCATCGTTGAGAGGCTGTAAAGCAGCGTTGCGGGATGGGTCGTCGCTCGCATGCAATCGAACCAGACCGTGGCCCGAAACGTGCGAATGCATCCGCATGCCGGCGCGACCAAGAATCGACAAGTGGAAAAGTCGTGCCTTTTGGGTCAGACGGGTCGCCTGCTTGGCCTATCTGCATTTGATGCGGTCAGCGATCGCATCAGGTCGCTGGAAGAGCTTGCGCCTGGCAGCGTAAGGGTAGACCAGTCAGGCGAACTCCTACAGTGTTTAGGTACAACCCCCTACAGTAAAGTGTTGCAGAACAAGCTACTGTATATACACTTACAGCAATGGAAAATCTCAAGATCTCTGACGCAGTGCTGAGGAAGCTCAAGGATTCCCACGGTGTTACCCGAATCGACGTTGAGCAGTGCTTCAAGAACCGAATGGGGCGACTGCTTGTTGACAACAGGGCCTTGACAAAGACCAACCCTCCCACACTTTGGTTCGTGTCGTGTACAAACAAGGCGCGCAATTTGAAGATCGTGTATATGCAAAAGGGATCCATCGTTGAGTTGAAGACAGCTTACGAACCAAATGAGGAAGAGTTGAGGATTTATCGGAGGTATGGCTAGCCCTGACATGCTTGCCCTGAAGCAATGAAGAAGTCACTTAAGGAGTCAAGAATGGCAAGGATCAAAGACACCGTCGAGGCATGGGAGAGTCGTGGGCTCGGTGCCGATGAAGCCCATGTGGCCGTGGCAGACGAGGCCCATGAGATGGCGCTCGATGAGGCGTTGGAGCTTCAGTCCATCTCGATTCGGTTGCCGAAGCAACTCATCAAACAATACAAGTTGATCGCGCACTTTCACGGTGTCGGCTATCAACCGCTCATGCGAGACGTGATGGCACGATTTGTCCCAAACGCGATCAAGGAAATCTTGCAGGCAGAGCAAGAGAAAGCCCAGCGCGCCGTGGAGAAAAAGGTGATTGCCGAAATGCCAATGAGCAAGGCAGCTTAGTTGGCTGTTCCCGAAGTCGGGCCCGCTTTCGCGGGTCTTTTTTTGGTGCGCCTTATCCATCTGTCGGAGGCAACCACTGGCTCGGGCAGCGCGCGCGGGGGTGCAAGCCGTCCAGCCCCCTAAAATCCGCAGGTTGCGCTGGGCCGTCTTGGCTCAGCCGCCTTCAAGGACGATAGCCGTGTTCATTTCCCAAGCCTTTGCCCAAACCGCCCCGGCCGCAGCTACCGGGGGCGTTGAATCCAGCCTGATGAGCATGCTGCCGCTGCTGCTGATGTTCGTGGTGCTGTACTTCATCATGATCCGCCCGCAGATGAAGCGGCAGAAGGAACACAAGGCGCTGATCGAAGCCTTGGCCAAGGGCGATGAAGTGGTGGTTTCGGGGGGCATTCTCGGCAAAGTGGCCAAGCTCAACGAGAACTACATTCACCTCGAAGTGGCCAACGGCGTGGAGCTGCAAGTGCAGCGCGCCGCCGTGATCCAAGTCCTGCCCAAGGGCACCGTCAAATAAGGCCCGCCGCCTGTGCACAGCATGGTTAGCCTGACCTGGCAACGCCAGGCCAGGCCGTGCGGCGTGGAAGGAAATTCCTGATGAACCGCTATCCCTGGTGGAAGTATTTGATGCTGGTCGTGGCCCTGGCCGTGGGCCTGATCTACACCGCGCCCAATTTCTATGGCGAAGCACCCGCCGTGCAAATCTCCAGCGCCAAGGCCACGCTGAAGGTCGACGCGGCCATGGTGCCCAAGGTGCAGCAAACCCTCACGGCGGCCGGCATCACGCCCGACTTCGTGCAGTTCGAGGGCCATTCCATCAAGGCCCGCCTGGCTGACACCGATGTGCAGCTCAAGGCCAAGGATGCGCTGTTCAAGGCCCTGAACCCCGACCCCAGCGACCCGGGCTACGTCGTGGCGCTGAACCTGCTGCCGCGCACTCCGGGCTGGCTGGCCGCGCTGCATGCCTTCCCGATGTACCTGGGCCTTGACTTGCGCGGCGGCGTGCATTTCCTGATGCAGGTGGACATGAAGGCCGCACTGACCAAGCGCGCCGAGGCGTTGAGCGGCGACATCCGCACCCTGCTGCGCGACAAGAACATCCGCCACGGCGGCATCAGCCGCGACGGCAACAACGTGAACCTGCGCTTTCGTGACCGCGAAACCCTGACCGCGGCGCTGGCCGTGCTGAACGACCAGATCGCCGACCTGGCCTGGGTCGAAAGCGCCGAGGGCAGCGAATTCAAGTTGGCCGGCAGCTTGAAGCCTGAAGTGGCCACGCGGGTGCAGGAACAAGCCATCAAGCAAAACATCACCACGCTGAACAACCGCGTCAATGAACTCGGCGTGGCCGAGCCGGTGATCCAGCAGCAGGGGCTCGATCGCGTGGTGGTTCAGTTGCCCGGCGTGCAGGACTCGGCGCGGGCCGAGCAGATCATCGGCCGCACCGCGACGTTAGAGATTCGCCTGCTCAACGAAACCACCGAGGGGCGCGACGCCGAGCGCGGCGCCGGGCCGGTGCCGTTTGGCAGCGAGCGTTTCGTTGAGCGCAACGGCGCGCCGATCATCGTGCAGCGCCAGGTCATCCTCACCGGCGACAACCTCACCGACGCGCAACCCGGCTTCGACGGCCAGAGCCAGGAGCCGGTGGTCAACCTCACGCTCGACGCCAAGGGCTCACGCATCTTCCGCGACGTGACGCGCGAAAACATCGGCAAGCGCATGGCCATCATCCTGTTCGAAAAGGGCAAAGGGGAGGTCGTCACCGCGCCCGTCATTCGCTCCGAAATCGGTGGCGGGCGGGTGCAGATTTCAGGCCGCATGACCACGCAGGAGGCCAGCGACCAGGCCTTGCTGCTGCGCGCCGGCTCACTGGCCGCGCCGATGGAGATCATTGAAAGCCGCACCATCGGCCCCAGCCTGGGGCGCGACAACATCGACAAGGGCTTCAACAGCGTGTTGTGGGGCTTTGCCGCCATCGCCACGTTCATGTGCCTGTACTACATGTTGTTCGGCCTGATCTCGACGCTGGCCCTGGGCTTCAACCTGCTGCTGCTGGTGGCCCTGCTGTCGATGTTGCAGGCCACCTTGAGCCTGCCGGGCATTGCCGCCATTGCACTGACCCTGGGCATGGCGATCGACGCCAACGTGCTGATCAACGAGCGCGTGCGCGAAGAGTTGCGCGCCGGTGTGGCGCCGCAAATGGCCATTCATACCGGCTATGAACGCGCGTTTGCCACGATTCTCGATTCGAACATCACCACGCTGATTGCCGGCGTGGCGCTGCTGGCCTTCGGCTCCGGGCCGGTGCGCGGCTTCGCGGTGGTGCACTGCCTGGGCATCCTGACCTCGATGTTTTCGGCCGTGATGTTCTCGCGCGGCCTGGTTAACCTTTGGTATGGGCGGCAAAAGCGGCTGAAGTCGGTGCTCATCGGGCAGGTGTGGAAGCCTGAACCAGAAGTACCTGGCAAGGTTTAAGGGAGCTGATCAAATGGAGTTCTTCAGAATCCGCCGCGACATCCCGTTCATGCGGCATGCGCTGGTGTTCAACATCATCTCGTTGCTCACCTTCCTGGCTGCCGTGTTCTTTCTGCTCACGCGCGGGCTGCACTTGTCGATCGAATTCACCGGCGGCAGCGTGGTCGAGGTGGCCTACACCCAGGCCGCCGATCTGACCAAGGTGCGCACGGCGGTTGAAACACTCAAGCTGGGCGAAACCCAGGTGCAGAACTTCGGCAGCTCGCGCGATGTGTTGATCCGCCTGCCGCTGCGCGAGGGTGTCAATCAAGGCCAGATGGTGGGCCAGGTGTTTGCCGCGCTGTGCCAGGCCGAAGGCGGCAGTGCGGGCAGCAAGCAGATCACCACCGCCCAGGGCGAAGCCAGCACCAAGCAGGCCTGCACCAAGGGCGATGCCGAGCCGCTGGCCCTGCGCCGCAGCGAAGTGGTGGGCCCGCAGGTGGGCAAGGAGCTGGCCGTCGATGGCCTGAAGGCGCTGGCCTTCGTGGTCATCGGCATCATGGCCTACCTGGCGTTTCGCTTCGAATGGAAGTTCTCGGTGGCCGCCATCGTGGCCAACCTGCACGACGTGATCATCATCCTGGGCTTCTTCGCCTACTTCCAGTGGG
>JAYUPO010000384.1:0-8372 GCA_043760085.1 Burkholderiales bacterium | reverse complement strand
CTAAGCTGCCGCCGGGCTGCAACTGCAAGCCGGTGGCGCTGATGATGATGTCGGCATCGAGCGTGGCGCCGCTGCGCAGGGCCACACCGGTGGCGGTGAAGCGCTCGATGTGGTCGGTGACGACCGAGGCGCGGCCGGCCTTCAACGCCTGGAACATGTCGCCGTCGGGCACCAGGCACAGGCGCTGCTCCCAGGGGTTGTAGCGCGGCGTGAAATGGGTGGCCACGTCCACATTCGGGCCCACAGCCTTCTTCACTTCGTTGATGAAAAACGCGGCCACCTTGGCCGGCTTGCGCTTGCACAGGCTGAACACGTACATGCCCAACAGCACGTTCTTGGCGCGCGTGAGCGCATAGGCCACGCGCTCGGGCAAGGCCTTGCGCAGATGAGTGGAAATGGCATCGACCGAGGGCCGCGCCACCATGTAGGTGGGCGAGCGCTGCAGCATGGTGACGTGGCCGGCGAGCTTGGCCATTTCGGGCACGATGGTCACGGCCGTGGCGCCGCTGCCGATGACTAGCACCTTCTTGCCCGCGTAGTCCAGATCCTGCGGCCATGCCTGCGGGTGAACCACCTGGCCCCTGAATTGCTCGATGCCGGGGAACTGCGGCATGTAGCCCCCCGCGTAGCTGTAGTAGCCGCTGCAGGCAAACAGGAAGTTGCAGCGGACAGTGACCATCTGCTGGTCGCTGCGGCGCAGCGCGCGCACCGTCCACTTCGATTCCGCACTCGACCAGTCAGCGCTTTGCACTTGGTGGCCGTAGCGGATGCGCGGTTCGATGCCGCACTCGCGTGCCGTGTCTTGCAGGTAGCCCAGGATCGCCGGGCCATCGGCAATTGCCTTGGCCTGGGTCCAGGGCCGGAATGAATAGCCCAGGGTGAACATGTCCGAGTCCGAGCGCACGCCCGGGTAACGGAACAGGTCCCAGGTGCCGCCCAGCACATCACGGCCTTCGAAGATCGTGAAGCTGCGATCCGGGCAACGCTGCTTCAGGTGCCAAGCCGCGCCGATGCCCGACAGGCCTGCGCCGATGATCAGGACATCCACTTCTTGATGGGTCATGTGTGGTTCTCGTTAACACGGCCGGGCCACGCAGCCAGGCTCACAGACCAAGAGGCACGAGAAATTCGGCCTCTATGGCCCAGTGCGACAGCAAATACATGGAAGGTGCGAAACGCTTGAGCAGGCGGCGGCGGCATTCCCGATACCAGCGCACGCCCCGGGCGGCCAGCGCCAGCACACCGCTGCGTTCAACCATCACCGAATGCAGCTCTTCACGGTGCGTGCCCAATGCCACCTTGTATTGCGACTCGCCTGCAAGGTAGTCGAACACCGCGTGGCCGCAGGCAGCGCACTGGCGCAGTGCCAACACCAGGCACACCATGCCGGGGCTCTGTTTGCCGTCGAGCAGCTCGTAGTTGAAGCCGGACTGATAGAAGTTCACCCGCCCGCGGAAGACGAAGTTGTAGAGATAGCCCAGTTCCTGACCACCCACCGTGATGCGCAGCATCTGCACCGCACCCGTTTCGAACTGCGTTTGGATCAGGCGCTTGTGAAACTGGCGCGAGAACGGAGTGTCGAAATCCGACACCTTTTCCAGCGCATGGCGCCGGCTGCCGTGCCACACCAACAGGCGTTCCAGCCAGGCCAGCGCTTCGTCCGCCGTGGCCGCCTGCGCCAGTTCCAGCGCGCCCAGTTCGGCATAGGCGCGCAACCCCCGGCGCAGGTGGGCACGGCGCTTGGCGCTCAGGCCCGGGGGCATGTCGTTGCCGGTATCGCGCAAGGCCTGCAGGTCGGTCGTCCAACAGGCCAGCACCTGGTCATGCACACGCAGGCTGCGGGCGGGCCGGCCGGCACCCACGCCGGCGGCTCCATCCAGCGCGCGGGCAAAAACGCGTGAGTAGCGCAAGGCGAGCTCATCAAGGAACGCCGCCATGGCCTGGTGGATCACCTGCGCGCACTGTGCATCGACCAGGAACCCGTTGTGCTCGATGGTGATGATGTCGTACTGCGTCAGCCCCGTCTCGTTCAGGTGCAGCGCGCGGCCAACGTTCAGGCCCGCAGCACGCAGGGGCTGATCGCCCAGCAGCGCCAGGCCGACACAGCGGCCCGCCTGGCGCGCGACCATCAGGTGCGCCGGGCGGTGAGCGGCGGGCAGGCTGTCCAGCCAGGGGCCGATCCAATGCCAGCTGAGGAAGAAGGATGTGCCCTGCGCGCGCGACTGCAACGCGCGCCACAGGCCTTCAAGCCGAGCCGGCGACCCCAAAGGCTCCAGGCGAACCTCGACTGCCGCATCCGGCGCGGAGTCTGAATGTGACGGCAGCGAATCAGTGTGCACGGCGGGGCGACGGGTGGGCAGCTCAACCGAGATTCTGATGCCCCCAGCAGTCGGCGCTGCGATGGCAGCCTTGAGGCTCGCCGCTCATTCGTTAGTTACGCCGCGGCAAGCCCGGTCACCGCAGTGCGCAGCACGAAGGCACTCCAGTGGGCCCATCGCGGCGGCCAGCGGGTAAAGTGCCTGGCATGCGTACTTCTCATCCAAGCAAGCTGCCGCGCCGCCGCGTCTTGCAAGCGCTGGTGAGCTGGCCAGCGCTGCACGGCAGCACCTGGGCCCAGCCTGCCTTTCCCACCAAACCAATCAGCCTGATCGTGCCGTTCGGCCCCGGCGGCATCGCTGACCTCACTGCGCGCGCTGTGGCCGAGCACATGGCGCGCAGCCTGGGGCAGCCCGTGGTGGTGGAAAACAAGCCCAGCGCCGGCAGCATCAACGCCTCGCAGGCCGTGGCCAGCGCGCGGCCCGATGGCCACACGCTGCTGCTGATGAGCAACAGCAATGCGCTCAGCGCCAGCCTGTTCAAGAAGCTGCCCTATGACACGCTGAGCGCCTTTGCCCCCATCACCACACTGGGCAGCTTCGACCTCGGCCTGTTCGTGCCGGCGAACTCGCGCTTTGCCAACCTGGCTGAGGCCCTGGCCTTTGCGCGGGCCAACCCGGGCAAGCTGAACGTGGCCACCATCGCCGTTGGCAGCACGCAGCACCTGGCCGCAGCGCTGTTTGAAACCCAGGCCGGCATCGACGTGACCCTGGTGCCCTACAAGGGCTCGCCGGCCGTGCTCACGGCACTGCGCGCGGGTGAGGTGGATCTGGCGTTCGAAATCGTCGGCCCCATGCTGCCGCAAGTGGCCGCAGGCGTGGTGAGGGCACTGGCCATCACCTCCGACCAGCCCAACCCGGCCCTGCCCGGCGTGCCCACGGTGCTGGCGGCCGGCGTGGCCGGCTACAACGTGGCCTCGTGGAACGCGCTGGCGGCGCCGGCGGGCACGGCGCCAGACGTGGTGGCCCGGCTCAACCAGGCCGCCCGTGAAGCCCTGGCCGCACCGGCCGTGCGCGAACGCCTGGGCAAGCTGGGCGTGAGCCTGCACGCCAGCACGCCGGCCGAATTGCACAACCTGCTGCAAAGTGACATCAAACGTTGGGCCGCCGTGATCCGCCAAGCACGGATCGAGCCGGAATGAGCACCGCCCGGCCGTCCGAAGGTGCTCGCACCGCAGTGCGCAGCACGAAGGTTGCCTGATGCACACCGCGGAGCTGGCCGCCGCCGCGGTGCTGCTGGTCGACATCGTCGACAGCTCGCAGCTGGCGGCGCGCCTGGGGGACGCGGCCATGGCGCCGCTGTGGGCCGCGCACGACCGCATCGCGCGCGACCTGCTGGCACAGTGGCGCGGCCGCGAGATCGACAAGACCGACGGCTTCTTGCTGCTGTTCGAACAAGCCGCCGATGCGGCCGCCTACGCCCTGGCCTACCACCGCGCGCTGGCCCGGCTGGAGCCGCCACTGCAGGCCCGTGCCGGCCTGCATGTGGGCCCGGTGAGCCTGCGCGAGAACCCGGCGGCCGATGTGGCGCGCGGCGCCAAGCCGCTGGAGCTTGACGGCCTGAGCAAGCCCACCGCGGCGCGGGTGATGAGCGTGGCCGGCCCCGGCCAGACCCTGCTCACCGCGGCGGCGCGCGAGGCGCTGGGCGCAACCGCGCTGCGCCTGGTGTCGCACGGCCATTGGCGCGCCAAGGGCCTGGCCGAGCCGCTGGAGTTGTTCGAGCTGGGCGATGACGATTCGCCCCTGCGCCCGCCGCCCGATGCCGAAAAGGTCTATCGCGTTGTGCGCCAGGGCGAGCTGTGGCTGCCCGTGCGCGAGGTGCGCCACAACCTGCCGGCGCAGCGCGACGCCTTTGTCGGCCGCCGCCACACCTTGCAGGAGCTGGCGCAGCGCTTCGAGGCCGGCGCGCGGCTGGTGTCGCTGCTGGGCATGGGCGGCAGCGGCAAGACCCGGCTGGCCACCCACTTCGGCTGGGCCTGGCTGGGTGACTTCCCTGGTGGCGTTTGGTTTTGCGATCTGGCCAACGCGCGCACGCTCGACGGCGTGCTCAGCGCCGTGGCGCAAGGCCTGGATGTGCCCTTGGGCAAGGAAGGCGCGGTGGCCCAACTCGGCCATGCCATCGCCGGGCGCGGTGCCTGCCTGGTGATCTTCGACAACTTCGAGCAGGTGGCCCGCCACGCCGAGGAAACGGTGGGCCAGTGGCTCGAACGCGCGGCCGACGCGCGCTTTCTCGTCACCACGCGCGAGGTGCTGGGCATCGCCGGCGAAGAGGCCCTGGCGCTGGCGCCCATGACCGCCGCCGACGCCCAGGCCTTGTTCATGAAGCGCGCCGCGGCAGCACAACGCGGCTTCACGCCCACGGCAGAAGACCAGGCCGCCATCGGCCCGCTGGTGAAGTTGCTCGACGGCCTGCCCCTGGCCATCGAGCTGGCCGCTGCGCGCGTGCGCAGCCTGCCGCCGCGCGCGCTGCTGGCACGCATGAGCGAACGTTTCAAATTACTGGCTTCAACCGGCAGCCGGCTCGACCGCCAGGCCACGCTGCGCGCGGCGTTCGATTGGTCGTGGGATCTGCTCAGCCTGCACGACAAGTCGGCGCTGGCGCAGCTCGCCGTGTTCGAAGGCGGCTTCACGCTCGAAGCGGCCGAGGGCGTGCTCGACCTGAGCGCGTATGACGGCGCGTCCTGGATCGTCGACGCCGTGATCTCGCTGGTCGACAAGTCCTTCGTGCGCCCGCTGGCCGATGAGCGCTTCGAGTTGCTGATGAGTGTGCAGGCCTATGCCCTGGAACACCTGCAAACCGCCGATCGCTACCCCGGCAGCGGGCCACAGGCGCTGAGCGCCGCGTGCCACCGGCACCACCGCTGGTTCGCCGCGCTGGGGCCCGATCGCGCGGTGGCCCATGCCTGCGCCGAGCTGGACAACCTGGCCGCGGCCTGCCGTCACGCCGTGTCGGCTGATGACAGCGCCAGTGCCTGCGGCGCGCTGGAAGGGGCCTGGGCCGCCACCAGCCACCACGGCCCCTATCAGGGCGGCCTGGCGTTGTGCGAATTGGTCTGCGCCATGCCGGGTTTGCAGGGGCGCGAACTCGCCCTGGCGCAGCACCTGCGTGCCCGCGCCTCAAGCTCGTGCGGCCAGCAGGCTGACGCCGGCCAGGCGCTGGCGCTGGCCATGGCCGCGGCGCAGCAGGCGGGCGACACCTTTCGCCAAACCTTGATCCACATCGACCAGGCCGAGTTGCACCTGCGCGGCGGGAATGTGGCCTCGTGTCAAATCGACATTGACCAAGCGCTGGACTTGGCGCGCAGTGCGAACGAACCCTTGCTGGAATGCATGGCGTTGAACACCTTGGGCTCGCTGCAACTCGACCTCGGCCACACGCTGCGCGCGCTGGCGGCGTATGAGCAGGGCCTGACCCTGGCGCGGCAGCAAGCCAGCCTGCGCTGGCAAGGCAACTTGCTGGGCAACCTGGGCAATGTCTATTCCGACATCGGCCGCATGGTGGAGGCGCTGGGCCATTGCGAACAGGCGCTGGACATCGCCCGCCGCATCGGCGACCGCCGGCTCGAAGGCAACACCTTGTGCAACCTGGGCATGATGAACTTCGTGCTCGGCCAACTCGACGCCGCGGGCAGCGCCGGCGAGGCGGCACTGCAGGTGGCACGCGAGATCGGCCATGTGCAACTCGAATGCATCGTGCTGTGCAACCTGGGACTGGTGTATGACGTCTGGGGCCGCCGTGCCCAGGCGATGTTGAGCTTCAACGCCGCCATCACCTCGGCACGGCGCATCGGCGACCGGCGCAGCGAGGGTCAGTTCCTGGGCTATCTCGGGCTGGCCCTGGCGCGCGAAGCGCACTTCGACCCGGCCCGCGAGCACCTGGCGCGCGGCCAGGCCATCTTGCGCGACTTCAACGACCAGCGTGGCCTGGGCGTGCTGCTGTGCGCGGGCGCCGAATGCGAATGGCTGGCCGGCCAGGCCGCGCCGGCACGCGCCGCCCTGCAAGAGGCCGCGGCGCTGGCGGAACAGATTGGTGCCGGCCCGGCGTCGGAGCTGGGCCTGGCGGTAGCGCGCGTGCAGGCGCTGATTGCTGGCGTGGCCGCCGCGGCTTGATGCCGCCGCTTGACACCACTGCACCAGCCACCGAAGCAGCGCCGTCAGTTGTTCTGGATGTACGGGTCCAGCGGCTCGAGCGCGACGCCGCGCTGCACATCGATCACCTTGACCATGTACTTGTAGCGCTCGCCGCGGTCGTGGCGCAGCTTGTTGCAGCGGTACACGCGCCGGTCCTGGGTCAAGCGGCACTGATGCTTGCCGGTTGATTCGAGCACGATGCCGTCTGCGCTGAACTCATAGCCCGCCTGCACGATGCGCCACAGCAGGGCCGTGTCTTCCACCGTGGTGGTGGCCACTTCCTCGGGCACGGTGATGCGCCCTTGCACGATGTGGACTTCGATCTCCTGGCGCTCTTTGGCGCCGGCCGGCAAGGCCAGGCCGAGCGTGGCCGTCAAGACGGTGAGTAGCAGTTTGTTCATGGTTGCGTCTCAAGCAAATGTGGCGTTGCCACTTCGCTCGACCCCTCACGGGGAGCGGGCCGGATGGGCCCGGCCCTGGGGGGCGCGCAGTGGCGGTCGATGCGGCTCGTGGCGGCCGCTGCGCGCATTCTGGGGCCGGCGGGCTGCGTGTTCAGTGCGCAGCAGGCGCTGCCGCCCGAAAGACCATGCCCACGGAGTCGTAGCGTAGGTTGTCGGAACCGAACAGCGCGCGCAGCAACAGGCCCCACGAACGCCACTGCGAATTGCGCCGCGAGTGACTGGCGGCACCGGGGTCAGCGCGCACGACATGATCGTGAATGCGCTGTTCGGTTTCGATGTACTCGTTGGAAAAGTAGCGGCAAAACCCCTCGTGGAAAACGGCAACCTGCGCCAGGCCGGCGCGCTGCGCAGCCGTGCGCAAACTGGCCGCATCGAAGAAGTTGATGTGCCGGGGAATGTCCAGGTGCTCCCAGGACAGCCCCGCTGACCGCGCCGGCGCCGACCCGTTGTTCGGCACCGCCACCACCACCACACCGCCCGCGGCCAGCAGGCCGGCGGCGCTGCCCAGCGCGGCCACCGGGTCGGCGAAGTGTTCCAGCACGTGAGACATCAGGACGACATCGAACGAACCGGGCACGAGCGCTTGCGGCAGGGCTTCGATGGAACCCGGCAGCACCGTGAACCCTGCTGCCGCAAAGGCCACCGCCTTGGGGTCGCGTTCCACGCCCACCACCTGAAAGCCCTGCGCCACCAACTCACCGGCAATCAAGCCTGCGCCGCAGCCGATGTCGCAAACGCGCGCCGGGCGCTGGCGCACTTGCTGTGCAATCACCTGGGCCACTGTGCGCCCCCGGTCCAGCCGCCAGGCCAGGTGCTGGCGCAGGCGGCTTTGGAAGCTGGGTGCAGCGCCGCGGGCCAGGTGCGATTGGCCTTGGGTGTAGTACGCCTCCAGCTCGTAGAACTTGGCGGTGTCCGCGGGTGCTGGCCGGGGGTGGACAAAGGCGAATCCGCAGTGGCCGCAAGCATGAATCTTGCCCCAGGTGGTGGCCGCGAAGGTCTTTGAATCGACGGGCATCGTCATCCGCCTCGGTGCGGCAGCGGCGCAGACCGGACAGGGCGCTGTTGCCGCCTGCTCGCGCATGGCGGGTGCTGCGCCAAGGTTGCTGCCGGACAGTGGTGGACTCATGGGTATCTCAGGTTGCTCGCCGCCATGCAGGGGCATTGGGGGGTATTGGGGGTATTGGGATGGTTGCCAGGTACGGCCATTTCATGCCTGTCGGCGCCATGCCGCAGGCGCCTGCGGCGCAAGGTCAAAAATGTACCTCGCCGGCCATGCAAAGCGGCGTTTGCGCACACTAACCGCGCCGGCTAGACCGAACTTTGGTGCCCCCGAGAACATAACCCCGCGCGCCGCTTGAACTTTTTGTTCGCGGGGTGTGCGGCTACTGGGTACAAGCCGGGTTCA